>JBDTJJ010000364.1:0-11215 GCA_039935895.1 Bacteroidia bacterium
TGTTGGCGTGCCTATTGTTTCGCAAGGAATGAATGCAGATCCAGCCTCTGTGGCTTTTGATACCATTAGCAGCGCCGTTGCACAAAATTCTGATATTGTAATTATTGATACCGCAGGACGTTTGCACAACAAAGTAAATTTAATGAACGAGTTGGGCAAAATTAAAAAGGTAATGAGTAAAGTCATACCAGATGCACCACACGAGGTTTTATTGGTTTTAGATGCCAGCACCGGACAAAATGCTATCGAACAATGTAAACAGTTTACAGCCGCCACAGAAGTTACGGCACTTGCCCTCACAAAATTAGATGGAACCGCTAAAGGAGGCGTTGTTATTGGTATTTCAGATCAATTTAAAATACCGGTAAAATACATTGGTGTTGGCGAAAAAATGGAAGACCTCCAAGCCTTTAACCGTACCGAATTTGTAGATTCTCTTTTTTCGGAAGGATAATCCTCTAAATAGTTATAAAATTAAAAACTCCTTGCAGATTATATCAACAAGGAGCTTTTTATTGCATAACTAATTTTATTTTGTAATAAATAACATTCTATTTTATGTTTTATTTAATTTCTCCCATTCTACTTTTCATTTTAATACTAATTGATGAAACTCTTGATGGATTATTAATTTTCAGGTTTTTTTAGAGTTAATGAGAACTATGGATAGCTCCAGTGCTACTTATCCAGCTATCACGATGATTGTTTTTCTCCATAAATCTATCTTGAGACAAAGCTCGATAATTAGGCCCTGTTGAAGTTTTAGGGATGTCAGAATAATTTATTGGGTGTTCTCTATTATACTTTTCAGCTTCTTTTTGCCGAAAAGCTGAGCGTTCCGCACTTAATCCAGCTCTAAGTTCTGCTATATTTCTTCGGATTTCCAAAGTAATATCCGCCATTGTTCTTCCGCTACTGTGCTTCCATGTTTTGCCATTATCAAGAGAAATAAAATCGCCATCTACAGTTTCCATTACAAGATGAAGTACAGTATCTGTTTTAAACATAGATTCCATTGATAAAAAATTATGCAGATCTGCTAAACCTCCTATAGGCAACTCGTCAGTATTACCTGTCCACGATTCTCCGTTATCGTCAGAATAATATAAACCAAACATAGAAGTTCCTACAAATAAACGATTTCCTGAACCAAAAATAAAGGTGGCATCAGGCGTTTGATAACCTGCTAGTTTGAAACCTTTATTTACTTTTTTCCAATTAGCTCCTCCATCTATTGACTTGAATATACCAAAACCGACATCTGAAGAGCCTGCAATTACAACAGATCCATTCGTTGCATAAGGTCCTAAATATTTAAGGCCTGGAGGGAAATTTTTAAAGAATTGGCACTCTTGAAATATCGCTGAATCGGTTTTTAATCTATTATTAAATTCTAAAACATATTCTCTATTTTTATTTTCGAACTTTATTGAATCATTTTTAGACAATATGTTTGAACTAGCAAGTGCTTCAACCCAGCTAGCTCCTGCATTATGACTGACATACAGAAAATTTGCGACTAGGGCATATACATCAGTTGCTAAAACTGCTAATGCCGAAACATAATAGTGATCAACTATACCAACATTAGAACATGTCCAAATATTCCCTTCATTATTTGAAGTGTATACAGGTCCTGTCCAATCACCAGCTAACAAAGTTTGATTTAATGAAACAAGGCATCTTACGGCAGTATGATTGAACAAATGATCATCAAAACCTTCTTTTACAGATCCTCGATAACCTCTTCGCTTCCATGTTAAGCCCTTATCATCAGACACGAATAGTCCTCTAGAAGAGGAATACCCACATACGCCTGCATAATACAAATTGCCATATGAAATTACAGAACTCACACCAATTGATCCTTTAAAAATTTCTTTCTCGAAACCTTGACATTTTTGCCATCTATTTCTGTCTCCATCCGAAAAATACAAACCATCCGAACTTGAAACAAATATTTTAGGGCCAATAGCTCCAGCAAAAAATACAGATCCAGGAATAGATTTTATTTTATTCCACGTTAAACCTTCGTCAATTGAAATAAACGTATTTTTAACACCACTAACGAAAATTTCATTTCCGTAAATAGCAATTGCTTTCACTTCTTGACCCGGACTATTCAGTTTTTTCCAATCTACACCATGATTAGTTGAGAGAAAAAACCCATCGGTAACACTAAAAATAAATACCGCAGAATCGCAAACAGCCAATTGTTCAATTTGGCCTGCTTTAATTAACTTAAATTTTTTTCCTTGATTGGTAACCTGGAACAACCCCTCATTTTTTATAGCATAAATGCAAGATTCACCTGCGGCAAGTAATTTAATATCTTGCGCAGTTGAACTAATTTTCAAGAGAAAAATAGCTGCCAATAAAAGTAAAACTGATTTTTTACACATTTTTTTCATATAAATTTTAACTATTTGATACTGTTAATTAATAAAATTTTAAATTAAAATAGGGGTATAAATCAAGAATTCCACGTACCATCTCTTTTAATTTTTTTCACTTTTGATTTAGCAAAAGAGCGATTCGATTGCCGCAAAAATCATTCACATTCTATTGTAGTTGTTTAAAGTTAACAAAATATAATTACTGTTATTGTTTCTTTTAGGCGTTTCGGCAATTTCAAAGGGCAGGAAAGACATTCTTGCAAGCTGTTAACCGTACCGAATTTGTAGATTCTCTTTTTTCGGAAGGATAATCCTCTAAGTAGTTATAAAATTTAAAACTCCTTGCAGTTTATTTCCACAAGGAGTTTTTTGTGTAACAGTAAATTATTAATTATTAATTATAATTTTCTTTATGCTACTTTGTTTATCAGTTATTATTTGTAAAAAGTAAATTCCACTTTCTGTTATTTCTAATTCAGTACCAATATTTATATCTTGATTAAATGTTTTTATTAATCCTCCTTTTACATCAAAAATATTTACCTGCTTAATGTTTTCATTACTAAGGATTTTAAATTTTCCGGTAGATGGATTAGGAAATGGAATGTATTGATTTGTTGCAACCGAGTTATCTTTTATTCCGGCGGCAGCATTTGAAGACCTTGCCAAGAATGGATGCGAATAACCCAAAGTACCCGGTAATGTATTTGTTCCTATAGAAAAAGTAAATGGCCCGCTATAATTACCTCCAATAACAACATCGCCGCTGTTAAGCAACAATATACTGCTAGTGGATTGATAATAATCTCCGGTTAAATTACTCCATTGCGTGCTACCTGTGTTGTTAAGTTTTAAAATATACCCATTTAGTAAAGTTGCATTAGCTGTTGCATAAGCAGTGCCGTTAAACAGCATATCGGCTTGATAAGCGCCTGTAAAATAAATGTTTCCGCTCGCATCTGTTACTAAACTGGCTGCCGTAGCACTTTTAGAAGAGGTAATGTTTTTCACCCAATTGCTGTTACCCGTAGCAATATCTAAAGAGGCTATGTAAGCGGATGATGTTGAACCCGGAACCGCCAAAAGTGCTGTTGAATTAATATGAAGTGAATCTTCATAAGTACCAGCTACAAGAATGTTATTTCCATCAAGTTTTATACTTTTAATTTTTTCGATTTTTTGCTGACTTCCAGAAAAGCTACGAAAAAAAACTGGTGTACCGCTATTATCCAGTTTCATATAAAAGGGATCTAATTGGTAAGAACCATAAGGAAATGTATGGTTGGCCAAATAAAGCGTTCCCAATATATTTGCTTCCTCAAACATGCCGGCAAAATAAATATTACCTGTTGCATCTATCTCCATATCTTCTACAGAAAATTGACCAATAGCACTACCAAAAATATACCCAATAGATTTAACAAATATAATATTGCCTGATGCATCTAGTTTTGTAATAAACGTACCGTAGTGGTTAACTGCAGCAAGTGCGGTGGTATTTACAATTAAGCTATCGTCAAAATTACCAAGTACATAAGTAAACCCGTTTACTGTTTTTATATTTAAAGGGTAAACTTTATCCGCTCCATTTGCTACTGAGCCTTTAAACTGAACCGACCACGCCGGCGTATTAAAGGAAGAATCCCATTTGGTTACCACCATATCATAATAACTTCTTGATGTAAATGTATTAGTCCCTACAGCTAGTGTACCTGTAAATTGTGTAGAAGTATAAATTTTATCGGTTTCAAAATCCATAAAATTAACGGCAATGCTATTCTTTGTCCATAAGCTGTTTCCGGCAGAGTTATATTTGCAAATCCTATCAGCGTTTAAGACATAAATATTATCGGCGGCATCTTTAAAAAGATCGCGCGAGCTAACATCTGAATTATTGGTGTTGCGGTCTTTTGCCCACACCCAATTTTGCGCCATAGCGCTAACACTTGTTAATACAAGTAATGATAGATAGATTTTTTTCATGTTGTTTTGTTTTTTATTTATTGCAAAAATCACCTTTTATATCCTTCTGTAAAATAGTGCAGATGTACTATGTTGATAGAAGATAAATTTTTATATATTTAATCAAAATTATACGTGAAAAAACTAATTATTCTTTTTACAGCATTACTTATAACAACAATAGGGCTATCTCAATCAAAGGAAGAGTTGCTGCTGAAATTAAAAAATGAAAATAGAGATTCTGTTAAAATAAATCTATTAAATGAACTTGCTAAAGAAGCGTTAACTAATGGTACACCTGATGGAAAAAAATACGCTATTAAGGCTAAATTATTATCCGAAAAAATTAATTACGTAAAAGGCCTAGCTGGTTCTTATTCTAACTTAGGACGTTGTATGTTGGGAGAAAGCAAATATGATTCGGCTTTTTATTATTTTAATAAAGGAATTTCAATCACCGTTGACAAAAACTTTAAAAGCATTCATGCCGAATTACTAAACCGCAAAGGGGTTGCTTTTTTTTATACCGGTAATACAGATAGCTCACTTTTCTATTTAAAAAATTCATATAAACAATTTGAAGAATTACAAGACAGTAACGAGGTTGTAAAACTGCTGAATAATATCGGGGCAATTTCCTTACGCAAAGGAGATATAGATGGTGCCTTGACCTATTTTTATAAGTGTTTGCGTTATGACGAGAAACAAAAAAACGAAAAAGGCATAGCGTCCGATTGTGATAATATTGCTGTTATACTAATAAATAAAAGAGATTATACTTCATCTTACACCTATTCTCAACGCGCGCTTAAAATTAAAATTTATTTACAAGATACAGCGGGTATTTGTAAAACATATCTAAATATGGGCAATAATTACCTTGCTAAAACTGAATATAAAGCAGGTATAAAAGAATTTTTAACCGGACTTTCTTTAGCCGAAAAAACTAGAAATGAAGTGGCTTGTGCAGAGTTTATGAATAACCTTGGCATTTGTTATTTAAATTTGAATGAATTTGCAACTGCCATGAATTATTTAACGGAGTCATTAAAAATTAAAAATAAATTAGGCATTAAAAACGGAGTGGCAGCTACTTTAGGAAACATAGCAGATATTTATTTTCGCCAAAAAATGTATGCTAAAGCTATTACTTATAATATTGAATCTGATAAACTGGCACAGGAAACTGGAGACATTCACATTCAAAAAAATACGCAAAAAAGTTTGGCAGAAGCTTACATGTATTTAAATCAAACAGATAAAGCAGTTACCGCACTTAACAAATCTATGCTTTTACAGGATAGTATTTATAATGAAACTAGCTCTAAACAAGTAGCAGAAGTGCAGATAAAGTACGAGAGTGAAAAAAAAGAAAATGAAAACAGGTTGTTGCAGCAGCAAAATGCTATTAAAAGCCTTGAAATAGAAAATAATACAGAAAAAATAAAAATTAAGAACCAAACTATTTTTTTACTGATTGGTGCTATACTAATAGCAGTTGTATTGGTGTTTTGGCAAATAAGTTTAGCTCGCATAAAAAAACAAAAAAGAGAATTAGAAACTGAAAAAAAATTACAACTTGATAGAGAACGCATTTCGCGTGACTTGCATGATAATGTGGGCGGACAGTTATCGTATGTGCTGTTTTCTTTAGAGGCAAAGGAAGATATTTCTGCAGAAAAAAGAAAAGAAAAAGCCATTAATCTAGCTGGCGCGTTAAGAAGTGTAACTGGCAATTTGCGAGAAACTATTTGGGCACTTAATAAAGAAAAACTTTCTTTAAAAGATTTGTCGGATAAATTAAAAATATATACACGCAATATTTTTTCCTATACAGATATTAAAATAAAATTTGAGGAGCATATAGAACAAGACACCGAACTAAACCCTGCCTTTGCATTAAATTTATTTAGAATTTGTCAGGAAATCATTAACAACGCATTTAAACACGCGCAGGCAAGTGAATTAATTATTTCTATTTCAAGAAACGAAAATATTAAAATAGTTATTGCCGATAATGGGGTAGGTTTTTCTGAAACTGAACTAAAACAAAGCGGCTTTGGAATGGATAATTTAAAGAACCGAGCCAAAGAAATTAATGCTTCACTAAACATTATAAGTAAACCGGCCAATGGAACAAGTATTTCGCTTATAGTATAAATGCACCATTTTAATTTTAAACATCCATTATAACCTTTGCTATGAATAAAAACACTAAAATGACTTACATAGCTATTGTTGACGATAAGAAAATAATTCGTAATGAATTACAAAAACGTTTTGAAGCCTTAGAAAACTATAAGGTATTATTTACAGCCGAAAACGGAACTGATTTTTTAGAAAAAATGATGGTAGCCCGGAAAGCAATAACACCAGATGTAGTTTTGATGGATATTGACATGCCTGTTATGACAGGTATAGAAGCCGTTTCTAAAGCAAGAGATATTTATCCTGAAATAAAATTTTTAATGCTTACTATCTTTGATGAAGATGATAAAATTTTTGAAGCGATTAAAGCTGGTGCAAACGGATATCTTTTAAAGGATGAACCTTTAGAAAAAATTAAGGAAGCTATACGTAATTTGTTAGATGATAACGGTGCGCCCATGTCGCCAAGCATTGCAAGAAAAGCGCTTGAACTTTTAATGCGTGCTAAAGTTGACGTTAATATAGATAAAAGTAGCGCTGAGGATGATTACAAATTGACCGACCGTGAAAAAGAAGTTTTAAAATACCTGGTTAATGGTTTAGAATATAAAGAAATAGCAGAATTAACAGGTACGAGCCCTAATACCATTAGAAATCAAATTACAAATATTTACAAAAAACTTCATGTAACTTCTAAGGCGCAGGCTATACGCATGGTTATCAGTAAAAAAGAGTAATAGGGTAAGCGTATCTTTTGTACTTTCGTTTTTTACTTTATGATTTTAAAACGAAACATTTTTTTTCTTTTTCTACTGTTTCTTCAGGCAATATGTTTTTGTCAAAATGTAGATTCCTTAAACACTAATTTAAAGCGAGAAAAAGACGATAGTTTGGCTTTAGCAGCTCAATTAGAATTGATTGAATTAAAAAAAGAAAGCAACGATAAAAAAGGTTTAAGTTTTGTCTATCATAGCGTGGCGCAAGTATATTACGATAAGCAAGCGTATGAAACATCGGTAGAATATTTTATGTTATCGCTTATTATTTGCAGAGAAAACCATGATGATATTGGTATGGCAAATTGTTACCAAAGCCTGGCAGATGCGCATAAAAAATTAAGTCATTATGCTGAAGGAATTAGATACTACTCAGATGCCATTGATGTTTACACCGATTTGGGTGACAAAACCGATATGGCCGATTGTTACTTGGGTATTTCAAGCATTTATGAAATAAAGAAAAACATTTCGCAAGCCATAAGTCATACACGCAATGCGCAAAACTTATATACTTATACCAGAAATAAAGAAAAAATAGAAATGTGCATTGCGCGTATTAAAAAATTAAAATCAGAGAGATAATGATCTGTTTTAAGTCAAAATGCAAAGAGTTTTTTATTTTATTAAATATTTACACGGAAACTGTAAAATAAAACAAAGTTTCCTTAGTTTTGCGCCGCAAAATATTTATAAATGAAAAAAGGCTTTTTACTAATTATATTTAATTTACTCATTATTGCTGCGGCAAGTGCACAAACACACTCGGTTAGTGGTTATATTAAAGATGCCAAAAACGGTGAGGTTTTAATTGGCGTTAGTGTGTATGAAAAAGGCACCACTAACGGCGTAAGCACCAACGCCTACGGCTTTTATTCGCTTATGCTTTCGGCCGATACGCATAATGTGGTGGTATCTTATATAGGTTACAATAATCAGGTTAAAAAAATTGATCTTACAAATAAAAACCAGACTCAAAATTTTGAACTTAGCGATGCAGCTAATAGTTTAAATGAGGTTATTGTTTCTTCGGAAAGAGAAGACCAAAACGTAAAATCTACCGAAATGAGTGTGGCTAAGTTGGATATCAAACAAATTAGCAGAATACCTGCTTTGCTTGGTGAAGTTGATATTATACGCGCCATACAATTGCTGCCCGGCGTTACCACTATGGGCGAAGGCGCTTCAGGTATAAATGTACGTGGTGGAAATATAGACCAGAATTTAATTTTATTAGATGAAGCTCCTGTTTATAATGCATCTCACTTGTTTGGTTTCTTTTCTATTTTTAATCCAGATGCAGTAAAAGATGTAAAACTTATTAAGGGTGGAATACCTGCGCAATATGGCGGACGATTATCATCTATTTTAGATATTAGAATGAAAGAAGGTAACAGCAAAAGATTGCAGATAAATGGTGGTATTGGTACTATTTTTAGCCGTTTATCTATTGAAGGCCCGCTGGTAAAAGATAAAGTATCGTTTATTGTGGCAGCTCGTCGCAGTTATATCGATATATTAGCTAAGCCAATTCTAAAAAAAACCAGCCCTGATTTAGGCGATTTAAAATTTTATTTTTATGATTTAACAGCCAAAATAAATTATCGTGTAAACGAAAAAAATAATTTATTTCTAAGCGGTTATTTCGGACAAGATGTATTTGGTGCAGGCTTTAGCTTTAAGTATGGAAACGCCACTACCAGCCTACGTTGGAATCATTTATTTAATGAAAAACTATTTTTAAATACAACTGCTTTTTACAGTAATTATAATTATGGTTTAGGTTTTACAAACGCAGGTAATAACCAGAGTTTTACTTGGACGTCTAACATTCTAAACTATAGTGTAAAACCCGATTTTACTTATTATTTAAATAACAAACACACCATGCATTTTGGCGGGCAAAGCATTATGCTTCAGTTTGAACCCGGCAAAGCAGTTGTTACATCTGCAAATGGTACAAACAATATTAGTTTACCTAATAAATATGGTATAGAAAACGCTTTGTATATAGATGATGAATACAAGGTAAACTCGCGCATCAGCGTACAGGCAGGTATTCGTTATTCGTTATTTAATTATATGGGGCAGGGGTATAAATACAGTTACTATGATACCATTCCTAATAATTCTAAACGATTAAAAGACAGCACGTATTATGGCATGTTTAAAACCATTGCACATTATGGTAATTGGGAGCCACGCGCATCTGTTAAAGTTGATGTAACCGATAATAGCTCTATTAAAGCAAGTTATAACCGTACGGCGCAGTACTTACAATTAGTATCTAACACGGCAGCTGCTACTCCATTAGATATTTGGACTCCATCTACCAACAATATTAAACCACAATTGGCAGATCAGGTTGCGGTTGGTTATTTTAGAAATTTTAAAGAAAACATGTATGAAGCATCTATTGAAGTTTATTATAAATACATGCAAAATCAGTTAGATTATGTAGATAATGCAAATCTTCTTTTAAATAAAACTTACGAAGGCGACTTGCTGCAAGGTAAAGGACACGCTTATGGTTCTGAATTTTATTTTAAGAAAAATAAAGGCAAATTTACAGGTTGGGTTAGTTATACCTTATCTCGTACGCTGCGCCAAATTAATGGTTTAAGCAATGAAAAATGGTTTCCGAGCCGATACGACAGACCGCATAATTTAGCCATTGTTTTAAATTACGATTTTAATAAACGATGGAATGTATCTGCCAATTTTGTTTACATAAGCGGTACACCAAATACCTTCCCCGATTCTCGTTTTGAAATTCAGGGCTACGTGCAAGGCTACAACACTACCAATTTGCGTAACAACTACCGCAACCCTGCTTATAACCGTTTAGATTTTTCGGCCACTTATAATTTTAAAAAGAACGACAAAAGGCGCTGGCAAAGCAGCATAGTATTTAGCGTGTATAATGCTTATGCACATAAAAATACATTTGCCGTATATTTTCAGGCCACTCCAAACAATGCAACTCAAACGCAAGCCATTCGCTACACAGTTGTTGGCACCGTTATACCGGCTATAACTTATAACTTTAAATTTTAATAGAAATGAAAACAATTAATTTACTTATTGCTTCGTGCATTTTATTGTTAGTAGTATCTTGTACGCAAGTTATTAAAGTTGATGTGCCAAGTGGATCTAAACTTGTTGTAGTTGATGCTTTTATAAACAACTCGTCAGATACCCAAAAGGTAAGATTAACCACCACCGCAGATTATTTTAGTAATGCGCCTACTCCGGCTTTACTTGGTGCAACCGTTACTTTAAACGATTTAAATAATGCTATAACCTACACATTTACACCCGATGGAAACGGAAATTATTATTATGTGCCCGCAGTAAATGATAGTATGGCGCAGATAACGCATAAATACCAATTAAATATTTCTACCAATGGCAATGTTTATACTGCTTTATCAACCTTAAACCGCACAACGGTTGTAGATTCTATTTTATTTAGAAGTACTGCGCGAGACGTAGATAATCAGTACCCAAACGATACAACAACACCCAAAAGAAGATTTTACCCATTATTAGTTGCTAAAGATATTGCCGGAGCCGCTGATTACTATTGGGTAAAAGTGTATAAAAACGGTGTTTTTTATAATCAGCCAAATCAAATGGATTTCTTTCAGGATGCGGGCTTTAATGGAACAGATGGATATCCTTTTTTAGCACCCGTTGCTTTTTTGCAATTAACATCCTCGGATAACCCTATATACAGATACGATGTTTGCACGATTACAATCTTATCTATTAATAAAGATACTTACGGTTTTTTAACGCAATTAAACGCACAACTTACCAATGCGCAAAGTGGTTTATTTGCTGTAACACCACAAAATGTAAAAACTAATATACAGCAAACTTCGGGTACGCAAAAAGCTATTGGCTGGTTTAACATGGGTGCTATAAGAG
>JBDTJJ010000365.1:0-3782 GCA_039935895.1 Bacteroidia bacterium
GCAAGCGGACGCGCACGTGCCAGTATGGATACCGATGGTTTTGTAAAAGTGTTAGCTGATGAAGCAACCGACGAAATTTTAGGTGTACACATGATTGGACCACGTTGTGCTGATATGATTGCGGAAGCTGTTGTTGCTATGGAATATCGTGCAAGTGCTGAAGATATTGCTCGTATGAGCCATGCGCACCCAACCTTTACCGAAAACATGAAAGAAGCTTGTTTAGACGCAACTGCAAAACGTCCAATTCATCTTTAAAGTTAATTTTTTTTGTTCTTTCTTGCTTCGGTAAAAAAAATGAAAGGTACCCAAAGCATTCCGTAACATTTATCGTTTTCTTTTTTATAATCAGCCTTTTTATCGTGCTGATGATGCGCTAAATGTCCGTTACGTAACGCAAGTAAATTTGCATTTTTAGTATTAGCTAAAATTTTAATTCGTCCGTGTATTAAGCCTTCGTGCACAATTACATAACACACGCCGTAAAGCGTAACGCCAATACCAATATATAATCTATAATCGCAGCCAGCCATAATACCAAACATCATAAATAACCAGCTTGGCAAAGCAAATACAAGGGCAAAAAAATCGTTGTTTTCAAACTTTTTGTTATGCGCTATATGATGGTCTTTGTGCACATTCCATAAAAAACCGTGCATTACATACTTGTGTAAAACCCAAGCTACGCCTTCCATTAAAATAAAGGATAAAATAATAATGCCAGTATTTAAAAGATAAACCACGTTTTTAGCGAAATAATAGCAAAAGTAAAGCTAAAATTGATAAAACTATTCCAAATTTGTTAATCAATTTTTAATACAAAAATCTATTTGATTTTTTGCAGTAATTTAAAATTTGTATTTTCGTGTTCAATAAATTTTAACAAATTTTCAGGTATTTTGAATGCATTTAATTTTACATTTTTCTAGTAAGACATTCTTATGAAAGAAATCTACGATAAAGTTTCCATAGCCTGTAGTAAGCGCACTACACAAGCATACAGTACCAGTTTTTCTTTGGGTATTTATTGCTTGGATAAGAAATTGCGTAATCCTATTTATTCAATTTATGGCTTCGTTCGCTTTGCGGATGAAATTGTAGATTCGTTTCACAACTACAATAAATCAGAACTTTTTACTGAATTTAAACAAGATACTTGGAAAGCAATAGATCGTAAAATAAGTCTTAACCCAATACTAAACAGCTTTCAACAAGTAGTGCATCAATACAATATTGATATAGAATTAATTGAATGTTTTTTGCAAAGCATGGAATCTGATTTAAACATTACAGAGCACTCAACCGATTCTTACAACAAATACATTTTTGGTTCGGCCGAAGTAGTTGGCTTAATGTGTTTAAGTGTTTTTACCGAAAACAATACAGCTCTCTATCAACAATTAAAACAACCAGCCATGAAGTTGGGCGCGGCTTTTCAAAAAGTAAATTTTTTACGCGATCTTAAAAATGATTACAGCGATTTAGGAAGAATTTACTTTCCGGGCGTAGATTTTAAATCATTTACCGAAGTAGAAAAAAAACAAATTGAAAGCGAAATAAAGCAAGATTTTATGGAAGCATACGCAGGTGTTAAGCAACTTCCTAAAAGTTCTCGCCTTGGTGTTTATGTTGCTTATGTTTATTACGAAAGTCTTTTTAATAAATTGCTTGCCGTGCCAAGTAAATCAATTTTGGCAGAACGTGTGCGCATTTCCAATCCAAAAAAAATGAGGTTACTGGTAGCCTCCTATTTTAAACACAGCCTTAGTTTATTTTAAACGACTGCAAATTTTGCAAGCGAGATATTAATTCCGTCGTTTTTTGTAGTTTTATTTTCAGTAACATTATACCTAAAAATAATATCGTGAGTACATCGGCAGAATTACAAGAAATACAAAGTTTTAAAGGCAAATACCCAAAGCAATTATGGTATTTATTTTTTAGCGAAATGTGGGAGCGTTTCTGCTTTTACGGTATGCGCGGTATGCTGATTTATTTTATGGTAAATCAATTAATGATGAAAGAAGGTGTTGCCAACCTGCAATATGGCGCAACTCAGGCTTTTGTGTATGCATTTACATTTATTGGCGGTTTGTTTGCCGATAAAATTTTAGGCTATAGAAAATCGCTTTTTTGGGGTGGTATTTTAATGATTGTTGGAAGTTGTATTTTGGCTTTTGACCCGAGACAATTCTTTTTTCTTGGGATAAGCTTTACCATTATTGGTACCGGTTTTTTTAAGCCAAACATTTCCACCATGGTGGGTAATTTATATAAAGATGGCGATGCCAGAACAGATGCCGGTTTCTCTTTATTTTATGCTGGTATAAACGTTGGCGCTCTATTAGGTGGTTATTTGTGTATTGCTATTGGCAAAGGAGATTTATTTCAAAGCATTATCCCTTCTAACCTAACCTGGAACGTAGCCTTTGGTTTAGCCGCCATCGTTATGACTATTAGTTTACTAACCTTTACCCAAACTCAAAAAAGCTTAGCAACCATAGGCATTTCGCCCTTATTACATATAGAACCTAAAAAGAAAAAGCTGTATGAATACACAACCTATTTGGGTTCGTTAGCTATTATTCCTGTCATTATGATAATGGTATCGCAAACTGCCTATACCGATTTATTTATGTACATCGTTGGTCCGTGTACCTTAGTTTATTTGCTTTATGAAATGAGAGGCTTTTCTCGTGCCGAAAACAAAAAATTGATTGCCGCATTAATCTTTATTATTTTTTCTATTTTCTTTTGGGCATTTTTTGAGCAGAGTGGTGGTTCATTAAGTTTATTTGCTGCCAACAATTTAAACAACACAGTTGCCGGAATTAAATTAGATGCCAATGGAGTAAACAATTCTGCTAATTCATTTTTCGTTATTATTTTGGCCACTTTAATTGGACTTGTTTGGATTTGGATGAACAAGAAAAAGATTGAACCTAACACCATTGTAAAATTTGGATTAGGTTTTTTATTTTTAGCGGCAGGTTTTTATATTTTTTATTACACTCGTTTTTTCAGTAACGAAAATGGAATTACATCCTTAAATGTTTTTACGTTTGGTTGGTTTATCATTACGTTTGGCGAACTATGCCTATCCCCTATTGGTATGTCTATCATGACCAAATTATCGCCACAAAAGCTACAAGCTGTTATGATGGGTATGTGGTTTTTAGCCAGTGCTTACGGACAATATTTTGCAGGCATTTTAGGTGCTAATATTTCAGATGCATCAGAAAATTCCACCAATTTAGAAAAATTGATCATCTATACTGCTGGTTATCGTCAGTTGGCACTTTATTCTTTAATAGCCGGAGTTTTAATTATTGTAATTTCTCCCTTAATTAAAAAATTAATGGGCGAAGTAAAATAAAAAAATAATCATGAAAAAATTTCTAAAAATAGTTTTGTTTAGTACACTGATTAATTTTTTATGTAGTTGCCATAAATATCCAAATGATACTTTTATTTCTTTAGAAAGTCCTTTCGATAGATTAACAGGAAACCAAGGTGTTTGGCAATTAACAAGTTTTAAAGTTAATGGAGAAGATAGTACCAATAATTATATTTATTCATTTCTAGGCCAAAATGTTCTTCCCTCCGTAGGTTTTGCCACTTCAAAAGAAGTTAATAATTATTCGGTTAACGGTGCAAATGATATAGGACCATGGGAGTTAATAAATGGCGATAAGCAACTTGAACTTGATAATGTTACACCATCTATATATAGTGGTTCTTTACCACAAAAGTATTTGTTTCCAGCTGCCTTTTGGGATATT
>JBDTJJ010000366.1:0-8683 GCA_039935895.1 Bacteroidia bacterium
CGCAGGTATTTTTAATGGTGTACTTACTTCTAAAACCCTTTGGGAACACTCTATGCGCGTATCTGCCATACGCGAAACGATACCAAGCTATGATGTGCCTTTTGAAGCTATTATAAAAAATTTGCGCGAAGCGGTGTTTGAACGTAAAACACAAATGTCGGTTCATCTTCGTTTGTTAGAAAATGCGTTAGGTGCAGAAGCTTTTCATTACGAAAAAGGGTTCGCTAAAATTTTAGATAAAAATTTGGTGGAGATCTTAAAAGAAGATGGAAGCACACATGTTGTAAAAGCAGAAAATATTTTAATTGCAACGGGCAGTCACCCAAGGTATTTGACAAACATACCTATTGATGAAAAAATTATTGTTACCAGCGATGGCGTAAAAAATATTCTCGATTTCCCAAAGAGCTTGGTAATACTAGGCGCCGGGGTTATTGGCTGTGAGTTTGCTACTATCTTTTCTAATTTCGGTAAAACGAAAGTTTATATCATAGATAAAGCAAATCGTATTCTACCGTTTGAAGACGAAGATATTTCTGAAACCGTTACCGAAAATTTAGAGTTGAATGGTGTGGTGGTGCATCACAACTCTCAATTAGAAAGAATGGAAATTAAAAATGGAAAAGTTGAGTACGAACTATTATATAAAGATGGTACGCGCGAAATTATTACCGTTGATAAAGCGTTGGTAGCTGTTGGCCGTGTACCAAACATTGATAATATTGGTTTAGATAACGCAGGTGTAAAGTTAACTAACAGAGGTTTTATTTATCATGATGATACACAAACCAACATATCAAATATATTTGTGGCAGGCGATGTTACCGGTGGAATTGCTTTGGTAAGTGTGGGCGAACGAGAAGCTCGTCATGCTGTGGTACGTATGTTTGGTCCGGCTATAAAACCAATCTCGTATAAAAATATTTCTACTATTATGTTCTTAAACCCTGAGGTTGGAGCCGTTGGTATGAGTGAGCAAGAAGTTAGAGAAAAAAACATTCCGGTTAAAGTTGTTAAGTTAGATTACAGTACCAATGCTCGTGCCATTGCCATGCGAAAAACAAAAGGCTTCTTTAAAATATTGGTAACTAACGATAATGGGATGCGTATTTTAGGAATGCGTGCCGTTGGAGAGCATGCCAGCAGCGCCATTCAGGCGGTTGCGTATTTAGTGCATACAAATCAAGGTATTCGTGAGCTTGCCGATATGATACATCCGCACCCAAGTATTATAGAAGGCGTACAAGAATGTTTGCGTATGTTGCTTGGTAAATCTATTTACAAGCCTGCCATTTTTAAAGATAAACTGCAGTGCTATACTTGTGAAAATGGAGTTTGTACCCCAATAAGTTCTCTGCTAACTGCCGAGTAATGCTATTAGAAAAGTGTGGTCATACTGTGCCCGTCGAAGTATATTCCAAAGCAATCTTAATGTTTCGACAAGCTCAACATGACTGCGGACTACTTTTTTTTAAAAAGAATTAATACCCTAAACTAATGATTGCATTACTGGTTCCGTTACGGTTAGCGTGTGTTAAGCTAAACGCTGCACCACCCGAAATAGTTACAGGAGAGGCGGTTGTTCCACCATTTCCTTCGGCATAAAAATAATAAGTACCTTGCTTTAAACCAGTAAACGTTACCGAATTAGTACCAGCTGCCGCTGTTTTATGGTCATTATAACCTGTATTGTCCTGACTTGGCGGAGTACTCGAATCGTAATCTATATATACCGTTGCGCCATTTACAGCTGCGCCATTATTGTCTTTATTATAAACTTTGCAAATAACAGTACCGTTGCCACCAATGCCTGCTTTAGTGCAAGAGTTAAACGTAATTATAACAAATGCAATAACTGCAATAACTGCAATAAAAATAAATTTTGTTTTTTGTTTCATAATAAATCAAAAGTAACGTAAATTAAAAGTAAAAAAAATGTAATTAACTTATTTTATAAGTATTTTTGCTTTGATAAACACCTAATGGATTTTTTATACATAAAAGCTTTACACATTATTTTTGTAGTCTGCTGGTTTGCGGGCTTGTTTTACATTGTGCGTTTATTTATTTATCAAACAGAAGCTAATTTAAAAACAGAGGCTGAAAAAAATATTTTAGTGCCGCAATTTCAACTAATGCAAAAACGCCTGTGGTATGGCATAACCTGGCCATCCGCTATCTTAACAATGGTATTTGGATTTTGGATGTACTTTTTAAAGTTTGATTATTATTTACATCAACCCTGGATGATGCTGAAACTTTTTTTTGTGGGTGTTTTATTTATTTATCAATTACGTTGTCAGGTAATTTTTAATAAAATGAAAGCAAATTCATACATCGGTAAATCTATACGTTTACGTTTATTTAATGAAATAGCTACTATTTTATTATTTGCCATTGTTTTTTTAGTTACTACAAAAAGCTCGGGCAGCCTTGTTTGGGGCGGACTAGGATTGGTTATACTTACGGCGATTATTATGGCAGCTACTTTTATGTATAAAAAGAAACGAGAGAAGAACAACTCGTAGTTTTTTGTTTACGTAGTTTAAACTCGAATGTATTTGCGTTAGGGATTGTAACGGAAATCCTTTGCTGTAATCGGCAAAGATTGAAGTGAAAAGCCCGACGCTGAAATGCTTTTTCAGCATTCATGAATTCCATTTTAAAAAAAATAAAAACGAATGAATAAATCAGCGTAACGCCCAACCCTTTTCATAGGAAAGAGAGTAGTCGCGTAATTAAAGTATCTTTGCCTAAAATTTATCCTAGTGAGCCATTTTAACGACCTTAATTTATCGAAGCAATTACTGAAAGCATTAGCTGATATTGGCTTTGAAACCCCTACGCCTATTCAGGAAAAAGCGTTTCCTATAATTATGTCGGGCAAAGATGCTATTGGAATTGCACAAACCGGTACCGGTAAAACATTTGCTTATATTTTACCTATACTTAGGCAATTAACCTTTTCTGAGCAACGCCAGCCACGTGTTTTAATTGTTGTGCCAACCCGCGAATTAGTAGTGCAGGTTGTTAGTGAGATTGAAAAACTGGCTAAATACATGCGTGTTAGGGTGCTTGGCGTTTATGGCGGCGTAAAAACTACAGCACAAAAACAACAAGTTTATGATGGAGTTGATATATTAGTTGCTACGCCCGGCAGGTTGATGGATTTATATTTGAGCCGTGTTTTACAACTTAGTTCGATAAAAAAATTGGTAATTGACGAGGTAGATGAAATGTTGAATTTAGGCTTTAGGCCTCAACTTTTACAGATAATGCAGGCTTTGCCGGAGAAACGTCAAAATCTTTTATTCTCGGCTACGTTAACCGACGAAGTAGAAAAAATGATTATTGATTATTTTGAGAAACCAGAATATATTGAATTAATTTCCAGAGGAACGCCTTTGGCCAACATTAAGCAAGATGCCTACAACGTTCCTAATTTTTATACAAAAGTAAATTTATTGCAATCGTTATTGAGTAATGATAAATCAATTAGTAAAGGTTTGCTTTTTGTAAAAAATAAAAAAATTGCAGATTCGTTATACAAACTTATAAAACCTGTTTTTCCGGATCAAATAAGTTTAATACACTCTAACAAATCTCAACAAAGACGTTTTACAGCAGTACGACAACTACAAGACGGAACGCATCGTTTACTAATTGCCACCGACGTAATTGCCCGCGGTATTGATATTACAGATGTTACACACGTTATAAATTTTGATATTCCTAGAGAAGCTGCGGTTTATATACACCGTATTGGAAGAACCGGACGAGCTGAAAAAAAGGGTATTGCGCTTAGTTTTGTTATTCCGGGTGAGAAAGAAAAGTTTAAAGAAATTGAAGAGTTGATGAACAAAAAAGTTTCTATTCTTCCTTTGCCAAATGATGTTGAAATATCTGATGAGATTACAACAGATGAAAAACCTGTTTTAAAAGATAAAAATTTATTTAAAAATTCTAAACGAGGTAAAAAAGCGCCTGTGGTTAATTCTGCCTTTGCCGAGAAAAAAGAAAAGAACAAAAAAGTAAATTTAGGTGGTGCACGCAGAAGAGAAAATCAACGCAGGAAATTAGAACGTAAAATTGTGAGTAGCAGCAAGCGTAGCAAGCGATAATTAATAGCAAATAGTTATTAGTTAATAGAGCGGTACTTTTTTTGGTATACTTTTAAATATTGTTACTTGCTTTATGAGTTTTCATATAATCTTCTAACAGGTCTTTCAACATATATAGATAGTTTTTTAAATCGGTCGTTGTTATTTCTTTTTCAGGATGCGTGCCAATACTAATTGGAGTTTCTTCCAAATTTTTATACAATCCAGGGTATTTTGTTTCGATAATAGCTGTCAATTCGATGATGTTTTGCATTAATGTATTTAACGTTTTCATATATTTAGTTTTGGTATAACAATATTAAGATTGTTTTTAATTACCTGCAAGTTAAGAATAGATAAACTAATTAAATAATTTATAAAAAGTAAATTAAGTTATCTTCGTTGCCATTAAAATAAAAACTAAATGCCATTCTCTTCTTTAGGATTATCTCCATCATTACTTAAAGCGTTGGCTAATCAAAAATATGCAGCCCCCTACCCTATTCAGCAAGAAGCTATACCGGCTATTTTAAACCGAAAAGATGTTTTAGGTATTGCACAAACAGGTTCGGGCAAAACGGCCAGTTATGTGTTACCTATTTTAATGAATTTGCAAGGGAAAATAACTTCTAAAAACCGACACGTAAATGTTTTGGTATTAGTGCCCACACGCGAGTTAGCCGATCAGGTAAAAGATGTTTTTCAATTATTTGGTTCTTCGCTTCCAACGCCTGTAAAAACGTTAGCGGTTTATGGTGGCGTTTCTATCAATCCGCAAATGATGGCTTTGCAAGGTGTTAATGTTTTGGTGGCAACACCCGGACGATTAATCGAATTAGTAGAATCTAACTCAGTTCATTTATCTACTATTGAGACTTTGGTTTTAGATGAAGCTGATAAAATGCTTAACCTCGGTTTTAAAGAAGAAGTTAATAAAATATTAGCGCTCTTACCAAAAAAGCGACAAAACCTGTTGTTTTCTGCCACGTTAAGTGATGATGTAAATAATATTAATCAACTTTTATTACGAGATCCTTTAGTTATAAAAATTGAAGCCGAAAGCAACAATATAGATTTAATTACACAAACGGCTTATAAAGTAAGTGAAGAAAAAAAAGGGCCCCTACTTCGTTTTATAATCAAACAAAAAGAATTGAAACAAGTTTTAGTTTTTACATCTTCGGTTTATAAAGCAGATAACGTGGCTGATAAACTTCGTAAAAACGGAATAGATGCAGTGGCTATGCATAGTGGGAAAAGTCAACAGGCACGTACGGAAGCCCTAACTAAATTTAAAGCAGGCACATTGCGGGTTTTAGTTGGCACCGATTTAATTTCGCGAGGCATTGATATTAAATTTTTACCTTGTGTTATTAATTACGAATTACCAAGGTCGCCAAAAGATTACATGCATCGTATTGGAAGAACAGGCAGGGCAGAATCTCCGGGACAAGCTATTTCTTTTATCACACCCGAAGACGAACATCATTTTAGAGTCATTCAAAAAAAAATGGGAAAATGGGTAACCATGATTGATGCCGAAGGTTTAGATTTTTAATGCAAACAAATAAAAAATAATTATGGGTAAAACAAAAATTACAGTCAACAACAATGGTCCTTTGCGCATAGAAGGCGATATGGAAGTGGTAGATAAAAACGGCAACGTATATGATTTAGGCGGACGAGAAATTGTTTCGTTTTGCAGATGCGGCTTATCAAAAAACAAACCTTTTTGCGATGGTGCACACAATGGGCATTTTGAACATGAAGCAGTAGCTTTTGCATTGCCCCCTAAAAAAGTATAATTTGTAATTGATGCTTTGTATATTATTATCTTGAGTTTTGGCTTCTCTTAAGGTTAAGTCGCAACTCTATTTAAATAAAGATTACTGCTGCACCGCATTAAAATACTGGTTTACTTTCTGACGATAGTAAGGCGTTAAATCTGCGGGAATCGTTTTTAAAAGTTCGGTTTCTTTCTCTTTCATTTTCTGGTATTCTAAAAATAAAGCAGGGTTTGCATAATCTTGCGTTTTGGCTTCATTGCTTTTTCGTTTCTCATCTTCTTCTTGTTGACGTTCGGCTTTTTCACTTTCCAACATCTTCGTCATAATTTCTTGCTGACGATTAATCGTTGCTTGCGTAATTTGCTTGTTCACCAAATCTGTTTCGGTTTGTTCCATTTTGCTAAGCATATCTCCACCAGGTTGTTGTCCACCTTCTTTTTTCATTTTCTGCAACGATTCCTGCATAGCTCTACGCAAAGCTTCTTGCTGTGCCGCCATCTTTGCCAAACTTTCGCTTTCACCCGGTGTGTTGCCATAAGGATTGCTGCCGCCTTTTTGCTGACCAGGTTTGCTGCCTGGTTTTTTACCACCGGCTTCTTTACCTTGTTGTTCAAGCATTTTTTTCATTTGCTCAATTTGTTTATTAAGCTGCTCTTGCATTTTGCGCATGTTGGCCATGCTTGGTTTTTGCCCTTTACCTTCTCCTTTGCCACTACCCGGTTTTTTGCAAGCACCACCTTTACCATCTTTAGGTTTGCCGTTAGCTTTCATTTGCGCCTGCATTTTTTCTAAAGATTCATTAAAAAGTAAAGCAAGATTATTTATGGAAGTCATTGCGTTTTGTCCGCGTACTTGTGCATCACCACTATTACGTTCCTCCAGGGAAGAAACTGCTTTTTGCATGTTTGATTGAACCGAGTTTATCTCTCTGTTCATCATAGCAGAAACTTCTGGCCGGCGTTTACTTAATGCAAACAAACTATCCTCAATCATTTTACTATCATCTTGCAATTTTTTTTGCGATTGAGCGAGTTTAGTATAACGAGGATCGTTAGTTTTTGTTTTTTTAATTTCTTTATCTAAATCCTCTTGGGCAAAAGATACGTGCAATAAGTTTTCCATTATTTGACGCATAGCGCGCATATCTTCTTCTTCGCCTTCTTCCTGCATTTTTTCGGAAGCCTTTTGCATTTGCTGACTCATTTGCTGCATTTGCTCTGCCGCTTCTTTCTGAGATTTAGCCGCGTTCTTTTTATTATTTTTTTGCATTTGCTCGGATGCGTTTTGCTGTTCTTCGCTTGCCTTTTGTTCTTGTGCTTTTGTATCGGGCACAGGCAATTGCTCTTCCATGCTTTTGTTAAGCTCATTCATTTTTTCAATGTCTTTTTTTACCTCATCAAACTTTTTAGTTAGTTCATCTTGTTTTTGCTGTGCTTGTTCTTTACTTAAAGGTTTTTCGTTTTGTTTTTGTTCCGGAGATTTATTAGCATCCTCTTTTTTATTTTCTGATGATTGATTTTTCTCATCTTGCTTTTTCTGTTCATCCGTTTTATTATTTTTATCAGCAGGATTATTTTTCTCGTCGCTCTTTTTATTTTCTAATTGTTTACTTAAATCATCTTGTTTTTTAGCGAGCTCATCCAGTTTTTTGGTAACATCTTCCATTTTTTGCTCCACTTCCATTTGCTTGAATTGCTCAAGCGTTCTGTCCAGTTCTTTTTCAATATCCTTATCGCTAAGCTTTAATTTTTCCAACGTTTCCTGGACTTTATTCTTGTCCATTTTATCCATCAGTTTATTCAACTCATCAAACATTTTTTTCATTTCAGGCGTCATCATGTTTTCAAAAAGCTTTTCTAATTCTTTTTGTTTTTCCAAGATGTTTTCGTTCTGAGGTTTGTATTTATTTTGTTCTTCGTTATTTTTCTCGTTGTTCTTTTTCAAATCATCAACTTTCTTTTCAAGCTCTTTTTGATTCTTTAATAATTTTTCCAATTGTTTTTTCTCATCGTAACCCAATTGCTTTTTCTCTAAAACTTTCTTGTTTAAATCAGCAATTTCTTTTTGTAAATCTTTTGCTTTTTTAAGGCTTGCTTCTAAATCATTTTTAATATCGGCATTATTTTTATCCGTTGCTTTTTCAAGCTCTTCAAGTGTTGGTGCTTTAAAAACAGCAATATTTGTCTTGGCAGATTTAGAACCATTAACACCATCGTTATCCCAAACTTCAAAATAATATTCAACTTTATCGCCAGGATTTAATGCCATTTTAGAAATATCTATATAATGTACAAACGGCTGTGCTACCTGATCTTTCTGCAATGGCATAGCATAATCCTGTGCCTTTTCGGAAGTTGCGCCACTTGTATCTGAACTGTAAATTTTATAATGAAACTGAAAACGGTTAAAGCCATAATCGTCTTTTATGTTTCCCGAAAAATAAATAATATCTTTTTGTAACGAATCTATTTTTTCATGCAACTCAATAACGGGGTACGCATCAGGAATTACATTGATAGAATAATTTACCGAATCGGCTTTTTGTACAAATTTATTATTGGTATTTATGCTATACGCCGCATTTTGCATAAAGCGTTTTGTAAACAAAAATTTATTTTCTGCCGAAGGCTTTAACTCTAAAAGCGAATCAGAAAAGTGTAACGAAATTCCATCGCTGTTTTTGGTGTTGAAAGTCCATGTAATTTTTGTGCCTTGCGGAACCAACATATCGCCAGTGTTACTAACCACTTCATCTTTACGATTAAGATATGCCGGATATTTTAATTGCGCTTCAAA
>JBDTJJ010000367.1:0-4761 GCA_039935895.1 Bacteroidia bacterium
GTTACCGAATCGCGGTTACCAAATAAAAAATCAACCACATCACGGTTGTGATATAATAGCGACAGAATCTCTTTTGCATTAACCTGCATTCCCATGTTTGCGCGCGTTTACTGAACAGATAAAAATACAGCATTTGCGCGGTTTTCGACCCATTTGGTTTTGAACAAAACAGCCAATTAATTAACAAAAAAAGGGGTGATATTTAAGGGTTTTATAAGTGAGAGAAGCTCTTTTAATAATTAAATTTGGGCGTTCCGGTCGGGTACAACCGTCGGGCTTTGCACTTCAATCTTTGCCGATTACAGCAAAGGATTTTCGTTACAATCCCTAGCGCAAATACACATACGGTATAATTTTGTTTTCCCCTGTAATTCGGTTAGTTTTGTAACATAATAAAAAGCTATGCCAAAAATATCAATTAAAGCGCAGCAAATGCCTGCATCACCCATTCGTAAATTGGTGCCCTTTGCAGATGCAGCCAAAAAACGCGGTGTAAAAATTTACCACTTAAATATTGGTCAGCCCGACATTGAAACTCCTGCCGTTATGCTTAACGCTATAAAAAATGCCGATATTAAAGTGCTTGAATACAGCAACAGTGCTGGCATAGAAAGCTATCGCAAAAAATTAGCTGATTATTATAAATCATATAAAATTAATGTAGAGGCAAACGACATCTTAATTACAACAGGTGGCTCTGAAGCTTTGCAGTTTGCTTTTAATACTTGCTTTAATGCAGGTGACGAGGTAATTATACCTGAACCTTTTTACGCTAACTACAACGGTTTTGCAGTTGCAGCTAATGTAGTTGTAACTCCGGTAGTATCGGGTATCGAGACTGGTTTTGCTTTGCCTCCCATCAGCGATTTTGAAAAACTGATTACACCAAAAACAAAAGGTATTTTAATTTGCAATCCGGGCAATCCAACTGGTTATTTATACTCGCGTGCAGAATTAGAAGCACTAAAAGAATTAGTCATTAAACACGATTTGTTTTTATTGGCTGACGAAGTTTACCGCGAGTTTTGTTACGATGGAAAAGAATATGTTTCTGTCATGCACCTAAGCGGTTTAGATAATAATGTTGTTTTGTTAGATTCTATTTCTAAACGTTACAGTGCTTGTGGCGCACGTATTGGAGCTTTCATTACAAAAAACACAGAAGTAATTGGCGCAGCATTAAAATTTGCGCAAGCAAGATTAAGTCCACCAACGTTTGAACAAATTGGTGCAGAAGCTGCTTTAGATACACCCGCATCTTATTTTGTGGATGTAAAAAAAGAATACACTTCTCGTCGTGATTTTTTAATTGAAGAGTTAAATAAAATTAAAGGCGTTTATTGCCCAATGCCGGGCGGTGCATTTTATTGCATTGCAAAATTACCCGTAGAAGATACCGATGTTTTTTGCGAATGGTTGCTAAGCGAATTTCAGTTTGAAGGTGGTACCGTTATGATGGCTCCTGCATCAGGCTTTTATGCTACACCAGGCAAAGGTAAAAACGAAGTACGTTTAGCGTATGTTTTAAACAAAGAAGACTTAGCAAAAGCTGTTACTTGTTTAAGCGAAGCCTTAAAAGTATATCCGCACACTAAATACTAAACAGCCGAGCGAAGCGAATACATGAGCAAAAAAAAATTAAATTAAAAAGCGAATAGTATGTTTAAACTACAGGATATTTTTCCTGAAACATATAAACCGCTGCAAAAGGCTATAGTGGCTTTACTTGCATTGGTTGCTTTTTTTTTACCATTTAAATTTTTAGTTAATATTTTTATTGTGCTGGCTTTTATAACTTGGTTGTTTACCAATCCGTTTAAAAAATTGTTTGTCAAAACACAAAACACAAAAGTTTTTTTAGCCATTTTTATTTTTTACTTATTGCATCTTCTAGCTTTATTATACACGCAAAACATAGGTGAAGGCCTATTTAGTTTAGAAATAAAAATTAGTATGCTCGTTTTTCCATTGGTATTTTATACCGAATATTTTACCGAAAAACAATACAACTTCTTTTTTAAAAGTTTTATAGTCGGCACCTTGCTTTGTTGTTTGCTTTGTTTGGGCAGAGCTGTTTTCTTGTACTTCTCTAAAGGTGAGATTACTTTCTATTACGAAAAATTAGCCTGGTTTCAGCACCCATCTTACTTAGCTATGTATGTTACATTTTGCTGCGTGGTTCTTTTGCTAAAAAATATTTTTAGTAAAATTTTAACCTATTTAAGCCTTTTGTTTTTTACATTTTTTGTTTTGCTACTATCTTCTAAAACCGGAATTGTTATACATTTTACGTTACTTATATTTTGTATAGTTTCTTTGTTTTTAAAAGGAAAAAACTATTTTAAAATAATTGGTTCGGCTTTGCTAGGATTAATTGTTTTTTGTTCTTGTCTCTTTTTTATACCGGAAATTAACCAACGATTTAAGGGGGTGGTTATGGCATTAAATGCAGAAGGCATTGATAAATCTTCGGTAGAAAGTACCGGAGTTAGAATACTAATATGGAAAGAAGCCATGCAAATTCGTAAAGAAAATTTATTGCTTGGTGTCTCACCTGGAGATGCGAATGATGCGCTTTATGCGAGCTATAAAAAAGACGGCATAACAGGTGCTTACGAAAAAAAATTAAACGCCCATAGCCAGTATTTTCAAACCCTAGTAGGACTAGGCATACTAGGCTTACTTAGTTTATTGGCTTTATTTATTGTGCCGTTAATTGAAAACAGAACAAAAATGGTGCTGTTTTTTGCGTTGATAACAGCCTTAAATTTTTTGACTGAGAGTATGCTTCAAACTATGGCAGGTTGCATATTTTTAGGTTACTTTTACAGTATAATTTGTTTTAGCCGAGCGGAGCATAGCTCAGCGAATGCATGAGCACAAAAAGAACTCTAATAAAAACGAATAAACAGAATAACAGCGTTAGGGATTGTAGTGAAAAGCCTTTTTGAAATGCTTTTTCAGCATTCTGCGAAGCAAATAAAAAAACTAAAAAATGAGCTAAATCATAAAAGCTTGAAACGAAAAGCCCGACGGTTGTACTCAACCGTAACGCCCAAATAAAAAATAAAAAAGATGATACCATTTTCGCCACCACGCATTGATAAAAAAATAATTGATGAAGTAACCGCTGCTTTGCAAAGCGGATGGATTACAACAGGGCCTCGCACCAAATTATTTGAAAAAAAACTGACCGAATATTGCGGCAATAAAGCAACTTTGTGTTTAAACTCAGCAACGGCAGGCTTAGAAATTATGCTGCGTTGGTTTGGTGTTGGCGAGGGCGACGAAGTTATTTTACCTTCTTACACATACAGCGCAACGGCAAACGTAATTATACATTGTGGCGCAACGCCCGTTTTTGTTGATACAAATGCAAACGATTTTAATATTTCGGTTAAAGAAATTGAAAAACACATTACCGCAAAAACCAAGGTTATTATGCCGGTAGATTTTGCCGGTCTCCCTTGCGATTATGATGAAATAAATGCGCTTGCTGCAAGTAAAAAAAGTTTATTTATTGCTAAAACGGATAACCAAAAAAAATTGGGTAGAATTTTAGTTCTATCTGATTCGGCACACTCAGTTGGTGCAACATATAAAGGCAAAAAAACGGGTTCATTAACTGATGTATCTGTATTTTCATATCACGCAGTTAAAAATTTATCTACTGCCGAAGGTGGATCTGTGGCGCTTAATTTGCCCACACCATTTGATAATGAAGAGGAGTATAAAAAATTATGTATAAGCACCTTGCACGGACAAAATAAAGATGCACTTGCCAAAACGCAAAAAGGCAATTGGAAGTATGATATTGTTGAGGCTGGTTATAAATGCAACATGACTGATTTATCAGCAGCCATAGGACTTATAGAGCTTGAGCGCTACGATAGTGAAACGCTTGTAAAACGAAAAGAAATTTGCACGTACTACACAAATGCTTTATCAAAAAATGAGTTGTTTGAATTACCTACTCAACAAACAAATGAAAAAGAATCTTGTTATCATTTATATCCTTTGCGCATAAAAAATATTACCGAAGAGCAACGTGATGAAATTATTAAAAATATTTTTGATTTTGATGTGTCGGTAAACGTGCATTTTATACCGGTGCCTTCTATGAGTTTTTATAAAAACTTAGGCTACGATATTAAAAATTATCCAACAACGTATAATAATTATAGCAGAGAAATTTCATTGCCCGTTTTTTATGATTTAACTCCGCAGCAGTTGGAAACTATTGTCAATGCGGTTGTTCAGTCGGTTACAAAAGTAGTTAATAAAAAAAGCACCCTTGCTTAAACGTACGTTTGATATAGCTTGTTCCTTAATCGGAATTATAATTTTACTTCCTGTTTTTATTATTATTTCTTTATTGATTGTGTTCGATAGTCGTGGTGGCATTTTCTACCTACAAATTCGAGTTGGCAAAAACAATGAAGATTTTTCGTTACTAAAATTTAGAACCATGCAAACCGATGCCGATAAAAAAGGCTTGCTAACAGTAGGAAATAGAGATAGCAGAGTTACACGCGTTGGCTATTTTTTACGCAAAAATAAATTAGATGAGCTGCCTCAACTTTTTAATGTTTTGTTTGGCAGCATGAGCTTGGTTGGGCCGCGCCCAGAGGTGCGTAAATATGTTAGTCTTTATAACCACGAGCAAAAAAAAGTATTAAACGTTAAACCCGGCATAACAGATTACGCGTCGATTGAATACGCAAACGAAAATGAAATTTTAGCAAAGGCTACAAACCCAGA
>JBDTJJ010000368.1:0-3928 GCA_039935895.1 Bacteroidia bacterium
AATACAGGGGTACATCCATAGCTAAATCGGCACTAAAGTGAGTACCGTAATAACCAAAATCGTTACTACCGCTTGGATTAAGAGGTAGGTAAGATGGGTTAATGGATGCGTTTAGCTTATACCCTAATTTACCGGGTAGGTTGCCTATAAAATCTTTTACATTGCTGTTGCTGTTATTAAGTGTAATTACGGCTGTGGTGGCTGTAGCTCCAAAACCTGTATTGGTAGCCGACGATATATGCACGGCAGAATTAAGTGGCGTAGCCGTTAATGAAACCGTATTGGGTATATTGGTGTTGATAGAAAGTATATTGCTTAAAAGCGCACTCATATTTACCCCAAACTGATTTTTTATAGTGAGGGTTACATTGGCGCTGTTTAAATTAAGCATACCTTGCTTAATAGCACTAAAGGCTGTAAAAGCGGTAGTATCTGGCCCAACAACAATACTTTGGCTGCCAAAATAACCTAAAGCATATTGAGGCACCATGCCTGTAAAGGTAAAATTTGCTGTTAAGCCTTGATTTAAGTACCAAGTGTCAGGTTGTGCTGTAGGAGCTATACTAACTCCACCTATTTGTTCAATAGTATTTGTTTTATTGTGAGGTGAGTTACCTGTAAAATCAATGTCATACCCACTTAAGTCCAAATAAACAATCGTATCGCCAGGAGTGCTTGAATTTATTGCTTTAGGAACAGTATAAATTGCGTTTAATGTTACGCCATTTTTTGTAGCAGAGCTAAGCGTAAAATTATAAACAAGTGGTTGATCAACTGTATTAATAAGCTCAATTTTAGCTTTACCTTGTCTTATGGTTGCTTTTTTTAACTGAATACCATTAGGGAAGTTATAAGTATTTTCAGTTGTAATTGCTTGAAAAGGCTGCTCTCCAGGCTGGAAAGCATAAGCTACTATCGTGTTTGTTATAGCTGTAGTAATTGTAGTATCAGGTATTTTAAGCAAGCTATCCAAGCCGTAATTAATTAAATTACTAGTAAAAGCAATTTTTAAGCTGCTATCAGCATTAACTTTAATAACCGTATCAGGAAATAAATTGCCCAAAGTTAAATTACCTGTTGCTAAAGGTGCTACTATATTATCATCCCAGGTAGTATTGGCGCGCTTGCAAAAACTAAGCAAACAAATGCAGAGTAGGGTAAATACTATGTTTTTTAATTTACGCATGGGTGCAGCAACAAATATAGTTTTTATTTTATAACGGCAATGCTTGTTTTAGCCTGCGTATTTATGTGCTTTTCTTAGTTGAAAAACATTTATTTAAGTTTATAAACTAAAACGTCTCCATCATCCAGGCAAGGTAAAATTAAGGTGTCGCCCAATAAATCAAAACCAGATGGACTTTGCAACAGCTCATCCTCTAAAACTATGATTGCTTGCTTGGTTTTTATATCAACCTCCCAAATTTTGCCGTGGTTATAATCTGCACCCCAATCGCTTACCAAAAGCTTTTTATTGTAAAGTTTAATTCCATCTAAATGCCCTACGTCTTTTATAATTAAGTTGGTTTTGTTGTGTTCTAAATCATATTCATAAATGCTTCCTTTACCGTTTTCTTTAGATGAAAAACCACAGATATAAACCTTGTTTTCATCTTTACACAAGCCATTTGCCCCATAAACACTGTTGTTTGATAGGTTTATAATTTCTTTAGACGCAATGGTAATGGCATATAATTCGTGCTGATTGGTAACCGAAGCAAGCAGCGTATTATCATCCAGCAAAAAAACATCGTTTAAAGAAACCGTTGTATCGGCAAAAACTATTTCGTCTATTTTTAAACCTGTTTCAATATTAACCACTACAATTCGGTTTATATCAGCAATAAAAAGTATATTTCCACTTAGGGTCATGCCTTTTGGCGCATTTAATTTAAAGGTTTTGTTCAATTTGTTTTTGGCGTTAATATTATCTATGGTGCATTGATAGATAACGCCATCGCTATCCATTTCAGATGATTTTAACGTCTTTCCAATATCTGCAATTAAAATTTTAGCGGATGAAATGATGCATACATTTTCGGGATGTTTAAAGCACGAAACTTTTTTTACAAGCTCAAATCTGGTTTGCGCAAATAAGTAAAACGGCATAAAAAACAGAAACAAATATTTTAACATGTTCGGTAAAAATACATATTTAAAGAAATAACAAACAATGAAAGCCTTTTTTGAAACGTTTGAAATAGGCAGATTAAACCAAAAAAGTATTGAAACTTAAACCAGATTGCTTAATTGTTAATAAAAAAACAAAGCGCAGAAATAAGATTTGAGTAACGAGATGCGAGATAAGAAAAATCAATAAATTTGGGTTCTACAGCGTGTTCTGTGAAAAAATAAACTACTTTTGTACATCTAAAAACGGCAAAAACAACAATGAAAATAGGCAGTTTAAAAATATTTTTGAAAAAACTTCAATAAAATATTAAAAAAATGTTGTTGACAATGATTTTTTATTACCTTTGCCGTCCCTAAAAAGGGGAAAAACAGTTAAAACAGTAGTAAAATCAGCTAATTCAAAGGATTAAAGATGCCAACTATACAGCAATTAGTAAGAAAAGGAAGGACGAAAGATGCTAACAAAAGCAAATCTGCGGCCTTAAACTCTTCTCCACAACGCAGGGGCGTATGTACCCGTGTTTACACCACAACGCCTAAAAAGCCAAACTCGGCATTGCGTAAAGTGGCAAAAGTTCGTTTAACCAATCAGCAAGAAGTTATTGCTTATATCCCTGGTGAAGGGCATAATTTGCAAGAACACAGTATTGTGTTGGTACGTGGCGGCCGTGTAAAAGATTTACCGGGTGTACGTTACCACATTGTTCGTGGTGCATTAGATACTGCGGGTGTTGAAGGTCGTAAACAACAACGTTCAAAATATGGCGCTAAACGTCCTAAAGCAGGAGCACCAGCTGCTGCCGCTAAAGGAGCTGCAAAAAAGAAATAAAACAATAGCATAGTAATAACATGAGGAAGTCGAAAGCTAAAAAAAGATATTTATTGCCAGATCCAAAGTTTAATGATACGATTGTAACTCGTTTCATTAATAACTTAATGTACAGCGGCAAAAAAACAATTGCATCTACCATTTTTTATGATGCCATTGAAATAGTTACTAAACGTACCAGCGAAGATGGCATTGAAGTATGGCGCAAAGCGCTTGCTAATGTTACTCCACAGGTTGAGGTTCGTTCTCGCCGTGTAGGTGGTGCAACTTTCCAAATCCCTTCAGAAGTTCGTCCGGAGCGTAAAACCGCTTTAGCAATGAGCTGGATGGTTGGTTACTCTCGTAAACGTAACGAAAAATCAATGGCTATGAAATTAGCCGGCGAAATTATCGCTGCTTCAAAAGAAGAGGGTGCTGCATTTAAAAAGAAAGAAGATGTGCATCGTATGGCTGAGGCTAACAAAGCATTCTCACATTTCCGTTTCTAGTATAAAAAGAAGTAAGATAATAAAATGAGCGATTTAGCATATACAAGAAACATAGGGATTGTTGCCCACATTGACGCAGGTAAAACTACGACAACGGAGCGTATTCTTTATTACACAGGTGTTAACCACAAAATAGGTGAGGTGCATGATGGTGCCGCAACTATGGATTGGATGGTACAAGAGCAAGAACGTGGTATAACAATCACATCTGCGGCTACAACTTGTTTTTGGAAATATAAAAACGATCAGTACAAAATTAACATTATTGATACTCCAGGCCACGTAGATTTTACCGTTGAGGTAAATCGTTCATTACGAGTATTGGATGGTCTTGTATTTTTATTTTCTGCAGTTGATGGTGTTGAGCCTCAATCTGAAACAAACTGGCGTTTAGCTGATAATTACGAAGTAAGCCGTATTGGTTTCGTAAATAAAATGGATCGTTCGGGTGCTGATTTCTTAGCGGTTGTAAAACAAG
>JBDTJJ010000369.1:0-3640 GCA_039935895.1 Bacteroidia bacterium
AAAGTTTCTTTAAAAGACGCCGAAGCTAAAGGTTTGCTTGTCTATAAAGATTTAGAAAATCTATATGTTGAGCAAGTAGAAAAAAGCTTTGATATAGCTGCCATTAAAAACAGCGGCATTCGCTTTGCTTACGATAGTATGTATGGTGCCGGTAAGCGTGTTATGATGCGTTTGTTTCCGGAAATTGTGCATTTACACAACGATGATAATCCGGGTTTTCACGGACAAGCGCCTGAGCCTATTCACAAAAATTTATTGGAGTTTTCTAACCTAATTAAATCTCGTGGAGATATTGATTGCGGTTTGTGTACCGATGGCGATGCTGATAGAATTGGATTATATGACAGCAAAGGAAATTTTGTTGACTCTCACCACATTATTTTATTGCTGATACATTATTTGGCAAAATATAAAGGCGAAAAAGGCAAGGTTTGTACCGCTTTTAGCACTACGGTTAAAATTAAAAATATGTGTGCGCATTACAACCTGCCTTTAGAAGTTGTAAAAATTGGCTTTAAATATATTTGCGGTATTATGGTTACCGAAGATGTGTTGGTTGGTGGCGAAGAAAGTGGCGGTATTGCTATAAAAGGACATATACCTGAGCGCGATGGCATTTGGATGGGCTTGGTTATTTGGGAATTTATGGCAAAAACCAAAAAATCTTTAGAAGAACTAATTAAAGAAGTGTACGATATAACCGGGCCTTTTTGGTTTGAGCGTAACGATATGCACATTGAAGAAAGCCAAAAGCAACAAATTATTAAAAACTGTAACGATAATGTTTACAAAGAGTTTGGTAAATATAAAGTAATGCGTGTTGAAGATCTTGACGGACACAAATTCTTTTTTGATGAAAACCATTGGATGATGCTACGTGCCAGCGGTACCGAACCTGTACTGCGTATTTACGCCGAAGGTGCCAACAAAGAAGAAGCTTTTGATATTTTAGAAGCAACTAAAAAAGTTCTTTTTAAATAAATTTACTTTTATCTCTTAAATAAAAAATCCCTTGTAAAATGTACATGGGATTTTTTGTTTTATTTCATTCTATAGCTTTTTTTAGAATAAGGTTAAAATTGAATATATTTGATAAACGAATAAAGCCAATTAAAAATGAATAATTCAATACTACTAATTTCACTTTTCTTTTGTCATTTTTTAGCCGATTACACGCACCTTTCAACTAACTGGATGATTTCAGCCAAAGGATTAGGGAGACCTTTGTTTCCTATAATTGCACACGCATCGGTTCATGCCTTGTTAATGGGCATAACACTTACTTTATTTGGAATAAGAGGTAATATTTTATGGCAGTTAATAGTTTTTCAACTTGTTACACATTTTTTAATTGATGTTTGGAAGGGCAGGATGAATGGTTGGTTTCCATCGCTGCAATCTGCCTCTAATAAATGGCACTGGGTAATATTTGGATTTGATCAGTTTCTTCATGCTATTGTTATAACACTAATGGTTCAATACGCAGGAAGCCATTGTTACTAAAGGTTTTCGGCTTGCAGAAGATAGCATTTATTGAAACTGCCATTGTTAACCAACAAAGCAGATTTAATGAAAGAGAAGTTGTCTGCTTTGTTTCATTTGAACTCCGTAAAGATATTTGCAAAAATTTTCTATAGTCAACGGTAGTAACCTGTAACTATTTTGTAGAACTTTATTTTCTTTTCCAATTTGGTTTGTTTTACAATATTGGTAAATGTTTTGATTTTTTAGGCTTAAACAAATTTACATTTGTTACGGAAAATTATTGTTTAACTTAGAGTTGTTTTAGCACTTAAAAATTTATGAACAAACCCTTGCATCAATTTTTTACAGCAGATCATCACAGGCTTGATGCCTTGTTGAATAAAGCAACCGAGCAACCAGATAAAATTGAAATGATGTATTACCATCAATTTAGAACGGGCTTATTACGACATATTAAAATGGAAGAGAAAATTCTTTTTCCGGCAGCAAAAAAAGTAAACGATGCGTTAATGCAGGAGCTCACGAAGCAGTATAGGCTAGAGCATGGAGCGCTTACTTCGTTGATGGTACCACCGCCTACTTTATCTTTAATAAAAGTTATAAAATATATTTTAGAAAGACATGATATAGCCGAAGAAGAATCTGGCGGCTTATACGATGTTTGCGAGGCATTAGCATATGAACAAACGCAAGAAATTTTAAACCAATTAGCCGGCACAAAAGAAGTTCCTGTACTTCCACCTAATCCAGCTCCTATTGCTATAGAATCGGCCAGGCGAGCATTGGCAAGGGCCGGTTATGATTTTGATAAATTACTCAGTCTTTAAGGAAATAGTCAAAAATAAGACATTAAAAAAGGGAACCAGTTGGTTCCCTAAAATAAAAGTCTATTCTTTTGTTTTAATTACTCTTACTTTCCAATCAGGACCTTTTTCAATATATTCCCACTTAAAAGGTTCTTTACTTTCAGCTTCCATTTGATAATAAAGAGGCAAAGGATCGTGGTCGTTTATAAATTCAAAAGCTTCACCCGGTTTTATATCGGCAAAGGCTTTGTAAAACATTTCATGGCGTTCTGTTGGCGGAAATGGTCGTAAATCAAACTCGTTAACTACCGAAAAACCATCATCTCCTAAACCGCTGCTAACTTTTTTAGTGATATGAACAACGTATTCGTTAGGCTCTTGTTTTTTATAAATCCAAGAATGTTGCCCATCAAATTTATTTACAAAAATAGCGTGAATTTCTTTTGGATCTTCTGCGGCAATAATTTCCATTACATCGCCTTGCTCCATCATGCCGTAACGATGAAACACAATTTGTTTCCACTTTTTTTCATCTGCCTTTCTAAGGTCGAGCAAGGTAGATATATCGGTAAACTCTCTACCCTGAGAATCTTCGGTGCGGGTAACTTTTATCTTCCATTCTTTTCCTCCGCGGTTAAGATATTCCCATCCCACCACATCTCCATAAATGGAACGAAACTCATAAAATAGAGGTATAGGATCGTGATCATTGATAAAAACAAAGCTCTCATCAACAGGTAACTCCTTAAAGAGCTGTATTAATTTTTTATGTCTTTCAATAGGTATATGCACGCGCATATCCAACTCTTCTGTTTGTGTTTTATTTTCCATGATAATTTTGTTTTAATAAATTAAGACCTTTTTATCTTAATTTATAGTTGCAATGGTACGAATTAAAATGGAATTGGTTACCAGTAATTAAAATTTCCTGCGTTTATTGGACAAATGTTTACTACCTATTAAACTCAAATTAACAATTCAAAAACTTGTCTAAGTCATAAAATATCCGAAAATATATACTAATATCGAATTCAATGAAGAAGCTGCGTATTTTAAATAAATAATTAAAATTTCCTGCTGTTAACAGTCGGTTGGTATTTTCCACAATTAAACTCAATAATTAAAGCAGAATATTTATATTAGCGCCCGAAACATTTGTAGAGTTTTGAATTTTAGAGTTTTGAATTTAATAATTCTTTCTTTTTAATAAATCTACAAATCAATAATTAAACAAATCAATAACTGAAAATATGAGCGTATTAGTAAATAAAAATTCAAAAGTTATCGTACAAGGTTTTACAGGCGGAGAAGGTACTTTTCATGCAACCCAAATGATTGAATACGGAACT
>JBDTJJ010000370.1:0-9338 GCA_039935895.1 Bacteroidia bacterium
GAAAACGAAAGAAATTAATGCCATCGCTACTTACTTCTACAAAAGCAAGTTCTAAATAATTGCCGTCAAACGAATTTTCAAACACAGCAAAATCATAACCCGCACCATTATAAATTTCATTTTGAAAAGTACAAATAACTACGCCGCCATCACCCAAACTAATTACGTTTCCATCGGCAATACCAATCGGACTCAAGCTATCTCCCACGGTTGTGTAACCCGAAGATGTATTTGAAATATCCTGTAAGCCACGCGTTATTTTGCACGTTGTTGCCCAAGCAACAAACGCTATACTATCTTTATACATAGCCGTACTGCCAGCTTGCCCCTTTGGTGGAGCAAACTGAGCAATAGCTATGTGAGATATAAAGCAGGCAAGAAATAAAAAACGCATTATTGTTTAATTAATTTTTTAGTCATATAGTTATTTCCAGCGTTAAGTGTGATGTAATAAACACCAGCAGGCAAAGTAGAAACATCTATTTTAAATTTATTTAATCCTGCAAAAGATTGTGCTCTTTGAGAAACAAGTTCATTACCCAATAAATCAATCAATCTCATATTTACAGGTACAGATGCTGTTGTGTTGTAAACAATTTCGGTTTCTGTTACCGCAGGATTTGGATAAAGGTTTAAACTGTTTTCAGAAAAATAACTTTTAATGCCGGTTTCTAAAGTGTCTCTATTTGTATTTAACGTTAAATTATCTATACAGAAAAACGCTGGTGTGTTCATTCCATATATTGGATCGTTTTGTGTTGAAGAAAGAGCAAATGTTAAGCTATCCACATTTCCTAAAGAAGATAAGCCAACCCACTGCCAGTTTTTAAGAATGTAATTTTGTGTAGTATCTGCGTATCTAAAATCCGCTAAATAAATTTCAGAACTATCAGCAGATAAATTACCATGAAAATACTTTTTAACGGTTAGTTTAAACCAGTCTTTATTAGCCGCAGAGAATTTCGGTGAAATAAAATCTCCGTTTTTCATACTTGTATAAGCATAGGTACTGTTGCAGATATACATACCTGTAACTGTTTTACCAAGTAAAGTATCTGTCATGCGTAGAATAAGTGGATTTGATGTTGTACCAACCGCATATTTGTTAGAATTGTTATAACCTCTGTTAGCTGAACAACCGTATAAATTTGGGTAGGAATTAATCGTATCATTTACAGAGCTGCAGGCCCAACCGCTGCTCCATAATCCACCATAAGCTGTATCCCATTTGGATGGAAAGGAGGCGTTGCCACTTGTAAAGCCGCCACCACCGGTAGAATCGTTATAAACTGTTTGGTGCTTACTTGTTAAAGTTACGTTTTCAAAATCACTAATTTGAGTAGTAGTTCCGGTGTTTACTTGAGCCGATGTTGTTAAAATACCTACAAACAAGGCAATAGCTAATAATTGTTTTTTCATATTATTTGTTTTTTATTTTTAAGTGTTATTCTTTTTTTGTTTATGATATTGAATGATTAATCCTGCTCTGTAATTTCTTAATGGCATGCCATATTGTGTTATGCTTTGGTAATTTACGTTCATTAAATTATTGACTTCAGCAAAAACATTTAAGATAATTGTTTTGCAAATAAAGGTATGTGCAAGTCTTACATCAACTAAAGAGTAAGGCGTTAAATAATTATAATTATCGGTACTTAAATAACGATAACCTGTGTAGGTGTAAGCTCCTCTCAACATGAAATTTTTATACTCAATAGATAGAATAGCAGAACCCGAATACATGGGTACATAAGGCATTTGAAGGTGTTGGTGATTATCGGGTAATGATGTAGATAAAATATAATTGGTAAGCACATTTAGCGTTGTTTTAAATGTTTTGTTTTTGTAGGCTACCTGCGAATTTGTTTCCACTCCCCTACTCCATACATGTAAAATATTTACCGGACTCCAATTGCCACCTTGACCAGGCACCCACATAATCCAATTATGAATATCTCTGCTAAAAATGGTGCCGGTAAAATTTATATAGATATTTTTTACCTGATGCCTTACTTGCAAAGATGTTTCTTCGCTATGTCCTTGTTCTGGTTTTAAATTGATATTTCCTCCCGGGTTCCAATACAAATCATTTAAGGTTGGGTAACGATAAACCGTTCCTGCATTCGTTTTCCAGGCAAGCCAGCTAAAAATATTTAGCGTTGTTGTAATGCCTGCTGTTGGCATAAATGTTTTCCCGTTAAATAATTCTTGGCGAGAGTATGCATTCACAATAAAAAAATTGCGCTTGCTATTCCAACTTACGTTTTCGAACAACGCATCTTTTGCTTGTTGTTTTTGAGACACAAAGTTTGGTGAGTTCGCTAGCGATAACATATTGCTTGTTCCTCCGCTAATGGCAAAACCTTTACCTGCTTTATATTGGGCATCAAAATCTAAAGCAAAAGTTTTAAAATTATTATTGCTGTAAATACCATCGGTAGTGTTATCATAAATAACAGCTTCATTAAAAAAAGCAGCCTTTGTAGTATATGTAATTCTTTGTTTGGTTACCTTCCAATCTAACATAGCACGAAATGTTTTATCGGTTTGCTTGGCATCTAATGGCAAAGCGCTTGCTGTGTAAGGTATTTGCCTATCTACATTTTGTAACCAAATATGTAGCCCTAATTGTTGGTTTGGTTTTATGTTGTATAAAAAATCTTGCAGAAAAGCTAGTTGATGTATCTGCGCGTGTTGCTGCGTTTGTTTTACCAAAGAAGTATCTGTATTTTTATAATATTGATATTTATTTTGAGAAAAATCTCCCAACAGTTTTGTAGAAGAAGCTATTTTTCCACTTGAATAATTTACCGAAGCCCATTGCACGCTATTTTGTAAAGATGAATACGATGTTGATGCCTGCACCGTTAAACCCTTTGTTTGCTGTGGATTGCTTTGTAAATTTAAAACTCCTGCCATGGCTCCACTACCCCAATAGCCGCTAAGTGCACCCTTTTGTACGCTCATGTTATTAAAAAAACCAACGGGCAATAAAGAAACATCTGCCTGACCAAGCATTGGGTTATTGATGTTCATTCCGTTCCAAATAACGGCTGTTTGTTGCGCTGTACTGCCTCTAATACTAAGCGATGCAATATTGCCTGGACCATAAGCTTTTGTCAACACGGCATTTTGCTGAATTAATAATTGCGACATGTTTGATGTTAAAAACACACTCTGCAAAGCAGAATCTATTTTAACCTGTGTAAAGTTTTGAGCAGATTTTTTAATGCGATAATCTGTAACATCTACTTCGTTTAACAACATAGTATCATTCTTTTGCGCGGAACAAAAAAAACATACAAGCATAAATGCCGTAACTAAACTATATTTTATTTTAAACATCATTTCGTTTTAAACCCTTGTCCACGAAGGTTTTTACGTTAATGCGCCTGGCAGGTCTTCTGACTCTCTCTTAAACACCTTCCCAATGCAAAAGCATTAGTGGCAGTAGTTTTGTTTATTTGTCTTTCAACAAACGAGATTACAGCAGCGGGCACTGTTGTCGATTTTCACGACATTCCCTTTTAATTTTTTCTGTTGATAAATAACAGTAAAAAACCAAACACGGTGGCAAATGTAAGCAATAACCTATTACTTTTGCACCCCTATGGCATTAATTGTAAAAAAATCTCAAATACCAGGTTCGGGCAAAGGCTTGTTCACTACAAAAGCATTAAAAAAAGCGGATAAAATAATTCAATATCGCGGCGAAGAAATTGGCTGGAAAGAATATGAGAAACGAGTTAAGCTCGATCAAGACGGATATTTATTTTTCTTCAATAAAAACAAATGTGTAGATGCATTTCATACGCCACAATTTAAAGCCCGTTATGCTAATGATGCCAATGGTTTTACACGCGTTAAAGGCTTAAAAAATAATTCTCAGTACGAAATTTTTGGTGAAAAATGTTTTGTAGTTGCCATAAGAGATATTAAAGCCGGCGAAGAAATTTTTACTGATTATACCAAAGATTATTGGGATAGTATGCGCTATAACTATAAGCTAAAACAGAAACAAGAAAAAGAAGCTGCGCAAAAAGAAAAAACTAAAGCAGCCAAAAAGAAGGTATCTGCTAAAAAAGTAGTGAAGAAAAAAGCAGCCACTAAAAAGAAAGCAGTTACCAAAAAGAAAAAGTAATTGGGCGTTCCGCTTGGTTACAAGCGTCGGACTTTTCGGTTCAATCTTTTATTGATTTAGCTCATCGATTTTATTTTTTTAATTGCTTCGCTGAATGCTGAAAAAGCATTTCAATAAAAAGGATTTTCTCTTCAATTCCTAACGCAAACCTAAGCCGTTTCTCCTGCCCAAACTTTAGTCCCTTCGGTACAATTTTGACAAATATCAATCTCTTTACGAGAAGTTAAAATGGAAGCTCTAAATTTATTGTAATCTGCACTATGCCAAACATCTTTCATCGAAGTTGTTTTTAAATTACCCAAGCGGTGCTGTGCATCTTTATCAAAGCAGCAAGGTACAACAAGCCCATCCCAAGTAATAACGCAGCCACTCCACATCCGCCAGCATTGGTTTAACAATTTGTTTTTTATAGAGTACGTTCCATCTGCATTCTTTTTATACCGACTATATTCAATATTATCAGGTATTAATTCATTGCCATGTTCGTAATCGTAAACCTGTGCAGTTTTAAATTTAATTTCATCAACACCTAATTCTTTCGTTAATTTTTTGGCATCTTCTATTTGGTGTTCATTTGGTTTAACTACCAAAAACTGAAAAACCACATAAGGCGTTTTACTTTTTAATTGTTTCTTCCATTTTAATATATTCTTAGTACCCTCAATAACTTTTTCTAAGTTACCCCCTACCCTATACTGCTCGTAAACATCTTGCGTTGTGCCGTCAATAGAAATAATTAATTTATCAAGCCCAGATTCTACGGTACGCTTAGCATTTTCATCATTTAAATAATGCGCGTTGGTTGACGTAAACGTAAAAATTTTTTTCTGCGAAGCATATTTTACCATATCCAAAAAATTAGGATTTAGGTAAGGCTCTCCCTGAAAGTAAAAAGTTAAATATATGAGTTTATCATACAAATCATCAATTGTTTTTTGAAAGAATTTTTGCTCCAGCATTCCCGTAGGGCGCGAAAAAGAACGCAAACCACTTGGGCATTCAGGGCAACGAAGATTACAACTTGTAGTAGGTTCAAAATTTAAAGCCAGCGGCATACCGCTATGTTTGTTTTGCTTTGTTATGCGCGAGTAATGATAAGACGCAAAAACTTTAGCCGCATTAAAAATTTTTTTAGTGTTTAACTTTTGTAATACGCGTATGTTTTCTTTAAAACTCAATATACAAAGTTAAGAAAACTATGTTTAAAAGCCATTAAATACAGGTGTATTAATAAACCAAAACTTTGTTACTTTGCCGTCGTAAATTATACAATTGAAATGATAACGGTAATTTGTCCGGTTTATAACGAGAGTGCTTTCATCAAAAAACTACTTGATTTTTATACGCACGCCCTTCCTTTAGAAAAAGAATTGCTACTTATTGACGGAAACTCTACCGATGATACCTGCCAAATTATTAAACAATACATGCAACAGCGCACCGATATACACTTATTGCATAACCCGCAACGTATTGTGCCCTATGCCTTAAACCAAGCTATAGAAGCTGCAAAAGGAGAAATTATTATTCGTTTAGACGCACATACCGATTACGAACCTGATTATTTTGAAAAGATTTTAAGCACTTTTAAAAATACAGATGCCGATATAGTTGGTGGCCCAATGCGCATTGCAAAAGGTAACACCGTGCAAAATGCCATTGGTTATGCTACATCAACTTCGTTTGGAATAGGCAATAGTTCTTTTCATTTTGAAGATTTTGAAGGCTATGCAGATAGTGTTTACTTAGGTGCCTGGAAAAAAAGTATTTTTAAAACTACCGGCTTATTTGATGTAGCATTTAAACGCAATCAGGATGATGAATTTCATTACCGCGCAAAAAGTTTAGGTTTAAAAATCTATCAGCATCCCGATATAAAATTGTATTACCATCCACGCAAAACTTTTGGTTTACTTTTTAAACAATACTATCAATATGGCTTGTATAAACCCTTGGTACTTAAAAAAATAAAATCTGCTATAAGTTTAAGGCACTTGGTGCCATTGGGTTTTGTGTTATATTTACTAACCTTGCCGGCTTATTTTATACTTCCGTTTTATTATGGTTTAATTCCATTATTGCTCTATGTTTTAGGCGATTTATTTTTTTCTTTCCGATCAAAGAAATCATTAAAAGAAATTTTTACCATTATGTTGGTTTATCCAATACTACATATTTCTTATGGTTTGGGCTTTCTATTCGGACTAACAAAAAGCAAGTAAATAATTTGGGCGTTCCGCTGATTACAGCGGCGGGCTTTGCGCTTAAAGCTTTTTCGATTACAAAAAAGGCTTTCTTGCTGCAATCCCTAACGCAAACATCTAATTATCTGCTAATTTTTGTTTTTGAAAAAGGTTGTAATATTCTTTTTTATGTAAAAGAAGTTCGTGGTGTGTTCCTCGCTCCACAATTTCGCCACCGCTTAAAACAATTATTTCATCCGCGTTTTGTATCGAAGAAACTCGGTGAGAAATAATAATACCCGTTTTTTGTTGGGTAACTTTTTTAAGATTGCTTAAAATTTGTTGTTCCGTATCGCTATCAACCGCGCTTAAACAATCATCAAAAATAAAAATAGATGGGTCTTTAATGATGGCTCGCGCAATAGAAATACGTTGTTTTTGTCCACCCGATAAAGTAATGCCCCTCTCGCCTACTATCGTATCAAATTTATCGCTAAAGCCCGCAATATTATCATAAACTACAGCTTGTTTGGCTGCATCAAAAATGGCGTTATCTGTATAATTGTCTGAAAAAGCGATGTTGTTTTTTATGGTATCTGAAAATAAAAAAACATCTTGCTGCACGTAACCTGTTTTAGCTCGTAGTTGATTTAAGTTTATGTTTTTAATATCGGTTTCGTTAACCAAAATACTACCCGAATTTACATCCATAAAACGCATTAGTAATTGTGCAATGGTAGATTTGCCGCTACCGCTTTTACCAATAATGCCAATGGTTTTGCCTTTATTTATCGTAAACGAAACATTTTTTAACGCGGTAATTCCTGTATCAGGATAGGTGTAAGAAACATTATTAAATTCTATCTTATCGTGCAGTTTAAATTCTTTTTCGGTTGGGTTAACAATTTCTGGTTTCGTTTGTAAAAATTCATTTATTCGTTTTTGCGAGGCCGCCGCTCGTTGTACCAAAGATAAAACCCAGCCTAAAGAAGCGAATGGCCAGGTTAATTTACTGACATAAAAAACAAATTGCGGAAAATTTCCTACCGAAGTAATTTGCCCCGATGCAAACATTCTTCCGCCAAAAAAAATAATAGATAACATACTCAAGCCAACCATAAAAGCTAAAAATGGTTGAAAAGCCGCTTCTGTTTTGGCAAGTGATAAGTTTTTCTGTTTGTAATCTTCTGCTTTAGTAGAAAATGCATCGTAAAAATGTACGCTTCGGTTATAGGCTTTTACTACTCTAATACCCGAAAAGGTTTCTTGTGCAATGCTTGTTATATTTGATAAAGCTTCCTGTACTTTGGTGCTTCGTTTACCAATGGCATTACTCACTTTAAATATCATAAAGGATAAAATGGGCAACGGTGCAATTACTACCAAAGTTAATTGCGGACTTTCATGCCACATAAAAATTACGACAGTAGTTATGGTAACAATAGTATCTACAATGTACATTACCGCCGGACCAACGTACATACGCACTCTGCCAACGTCTTCGCTTATACGATTCATTAAATCGCCGGTGCTGTTGCGCTTATAAAAATTAAGATCTAACTGTTGGTAATGATTGTATATTTCATTTTTTAAATCATACTCAATCAATCGAGAAACAACAATAATGGTTTGTCGTTTTAAAAACATAAACAATCCGCTAAGCAAAGTTAACCCTACTAGTTGCAGTGCATATATAAGGTATGTGTTTTTATCTTGCGCACTCTGTGCTAATGTTTTTTCGGCAAAAGAGTTGGTAGCATTTTTAATTACCACACCCTGACTAATTAATAATACGTTGGATAACAATATAAACACTGCGCCTAATAAAAGACGGTAGCGATACTTGTAAAAATATTTATTTAGATAGCGTAGAGATTTCAATTGACGCTGCAAATATAAATAAAAACAGATGCTTCTTTATGTACATTTGCTCCTTATTTATGGGAGCTAAAAACACTAAATGGATTATTTTATTTGCGCTTGCTTTAGTTTGGGGCAGCTCTTTTATTTTAATGAAACGAGGTTTAGAAGCCTTTAGCAGCAACCAGGTAGCGGCTTTACGCATAAGTATTGCGTCTGTTTTTTTAATTCCATTTTTAATAAAACATTACAAAATTGACTTAAAAAAATATTGGTTAGGATTGGTATTAGCCGGTGTTTTTGGAAATTTAATTCCGGCATTTTTATTTACCAAAGCCGAAACCGGTATTAGCAGCAGTTTAGCAGGCATGTTAAATGCGCTTACCCCATTATTTACTGTTATTTTAGGATGGATTGCCTTTAAAAATAAATCTACCAAATTGCAAATTGCAGGTATTTTAGTCGCCTTTGGCGGAGCTTTGCTTTTGCTTTCAGCCGATAAAAATCCACAAAAAGAAGATGGACTGATGTATGCCTTTTTAGTTATTCTAGCCACACTTTGCTATGCCATTAGTGTAAATTGCATCAAACATTTCCTTTCAGATTTAAATTCAATTGCCGCCACAGCCTGGAGTTTTGCATTTATTGGCCCGGTTGCGCTGGTTTATTTATTCAGTACCAATTTTACCGAAGTGATGCAAACCAATCCAAAAGCGCTTTCAAGTTTGGGATATATCAGCATTTTGGGCATTGTTGGCTCGGCTTTATCGGTCATCTTTTTTAACTGGCTCATAAAAATTTCGGGGGCAGTTTTTGCCGCTTCCAGCACCTATATTATCCCCATAGTGGCTGTGTTTTGGGGCTTTGCTGATGGAGAAATTATTACTTCGCTTCAAATAGCGGCTATTTTTGTTATTTTAGGCGGAGTTTGGCTTATAAATAAGCGTAAAACCAATTTGGCGGAATTAAAATAAGTTTCTATATTTGCCCTCCCGTAAAAGGGTTTGGGTTAATTAAATCCAAAATTGATAAACAAAATTAAAAAATAAATTATGTACGCAATTGTAAAAATAGCCGGGCAACAATTTAAAGTGGAACGTGGATTAAAAGTTTACGTTCACCGCCTAAAGGCTAACGAGGGCGCTGACGTAGAG
>JBDTJJ010000371.1:0-16323 GCA_039935895.1 Bacteroidia bacterium
AGAACAATTAATTCTTCAAACAGAAAACGATATGCTATACAAAGCCCTTGTTCAAAGAGGCTTTAACAACAAGCGTAGCGGCGATGTTATGGTAATGTACAAGCCTGGCTTTATGGACTATCATCCAACTGGCACCACGCATGGCACATCCTTTAGTTATGACACACATGTTCCTGTTTTATTTTATGGCAATGGAATTAATAAAGGTAGTTCTCTTCGTCCTATTTACATAACCGATATTGCATCCACTATTTGTCAGTTATTAAACATACCTTACACCAACGGCAACATTGGCAACCCCATTTACGAAGTCCTTAAATAAAACGTGAGCAACGCCATACACATAACCAAAACCTATAAACCCGACGAAATAAAAAAGGGTGTGTACTTGGTGCTGCTTAATGCCAATCAAATACCACCGCATATTGGTTTACTAATTGATAATACCTATCACTCGCTTACCATAAAAGGACAAGAACTAAACATTAACGGCAACGTGTTGCTTAAAAACATTTCGTTAAGAAAGATTTGTACCGTTTTTATCAATCTAAAAAAGCATCCTGTATTCAGCAACAACTTCTTAAACGAAACCTTTATAGAACAAGTAAAGCTATTCGATAAAGTAAACGATAGTACAAATACTTGCATGTCGCCGATACGTTTGTTTATGGAAGAATTTTATGCTATTCCAAAAGAAAATATAAATCTTATATTCGATTTACTAAGCGCTTTAAACGAAAACGATTTTATAGATAGCGCTTCTGCAACTAACACAAGCGAATTAAAAGAGAATATTTTTTATCTTCAAACTTATAATCAAGTCGATTTAAAAAAACAAATCGTAAAAGAAATGAAAAAATGATTAGATATTATTTACATAATTCAATGTATTTGCTGCTTTTAGCTATGCTATTTTTTACGTCCTGCAACGGACAAAACAAAGCTCAACCGCAGCAAACTGTAAGTGATGTAAAAACAACGCCTAAACTTATTAAGTCTCATAGCTCAACAATATATGATAATGTTGGCTGTGGCATTCAAGATAAAGCCGGAAACCTTTGGTTTGGTACTGCTAAAGATGGAGTTTATCGTTACGATGGGAAATCGTTTACCAATTTTACTGTGAAAGATGGCTTAAGCAGAAATACCATTTGTTCTATTTTAGAAGATAAAACAGGCAACATTTGGTTTGGTACAGATTCTGGAATGGTTTGTCGCTATGTTGGGAGCCGAGCAAATCATCCTTGTATTTTAAAAACGTGTAAACATGATTTGCGAATACAGCAAGACCTTCAAGAACACAACAAAGAGCTTGCTAAAACTTTTACAAATATTCCAATAGCAGTAACCAATAACAGTAATTTATATCGCTATGAAACTCCAACCAATAACCCATCAAAAAAAAATTCGGTAAATAGTATCTTGCAAGATAAAAGCGGAAACATTTGGTTTGGAACGTATGATGGTGTTTATTGCTACAACGGAATGTTCTTTACCCGCTTTTTAGATAACGACAGCATCATAAATAAAAATCACCTGACTCTTAGATGTGTACAATCTATAAAAGAAGATAAAGCAGGCAACATTTGGTTTACTACATGGTTTGAAGGTGTATGCCGTTATGATGGCAAATCTTTAACCAACTTTAAACCAAATGACGAGGTGTGGTTTAGAGGGCTTTTAGCAGATAAACAAGGAAATATTTGGGCTGGCAGAAGAGGTAACGGTGTGTGCCGTTATGATGGCAAAGCCTTTAGTAATGTGTTGCAAAACGGGGTATTCGACTCATGTGTTATTACAGTAATTATAGAAGATAAAGCAGGAAATATTTGGTTTGGTACTGAGCATGGTGATATAACAAAGAGAGAAATTTCAGGAGGTTTGTGGAAATATGATGGAAAGACTTTTAAAAATTTTACAACCAAAGATGGCTTGAGTCATATTGCCGTTTTTTGTATAGTAGAAGATAAAACAGGAAATATTTGGGTTGGTACACGAAACACAGGCTTGTGCCGTTACGATGGCAAAACCTTTACCAAGTTTTCGGAGTAAAAAAGTATAATGCAAATTGAAATGAATTTAAAAGGAGAACATATTTATTTACGCGCACTTGAACCGAGCGATTTAGAAGTGCTTTACAAATGGGAAAACAACCCTGCTATTTGGAAAGTAAGCAACACCTTTGCGCCGTTCTCTAAGTTTGTGTTAGAACAATATTTAGTCAACGCCCACGAAGATATTTTTACCACCAAGCAAATACGTTTACTAATTTGCTCGACAGATAACAAACCAATCGGCACTATTGAATTATTTGAATTTGATGTTCATAATAGTCGTGTTGGTATTGGCATTCTGATAGATGAAAACCTCGAAAACAAAGGTTACGCAACTCAATCACTACAACTATTATGTACTTATTGCTTTGAAGTTTTATTAGTAAATCAAGTGTATTGTAACATTTCTTCGTCTAACGAAAAGAGTTTGCATCTATTTAAAAAACTTGGCTTTACCGAAATCGGCATAAAAAAACAGTGGAATAAAGTAGCGCAAAACACCTTCGAAGACGAATGGATGTTGCAGCTTATTAATTCGCCCTTGCAGTAAATGTTCCAATTTGAATAAAGCTAATTCCCCCTTTAAAGGGGGTGTCCGCAGGACGGGGGATGTAAATATATACAAAATGAAAAACAAAATACTGCCATACAATCCAAAACTAAAACAACTGGCAAGGCAACTTCGCAAACAAGGCATTTTATCAGAAGTATTATTGTGGAAAAAGATACAACGTAAAAGCCTTACGGTAGAGTTCCACCGACAAGTTCCTATATATAATTATATTGTAGATTTTTACTGTCATGAATTAATGCTTGCCATAGAAATAGATGGAAATTCTCATACTTTTGAAGAAGTGCAATTGAATGATATAACAAGGCAGACAAAACTTGAAAATCTTGGCGTAACTTTTATTAGATTTGAAGATATAGAAGTAAAACAAAACATAAATGAAGTAGTGAGACAACTGCAAGTTAAAATAGAAAACATAAAAAGTAATAGTAATTAAACATCCCCCTTTATCCCCCTTAGAAGGGGGAATTAACAACATGAAAAAAACTCTTATAAAAAACGCCACTATTGTAAATGAAGATGAAATTTTCATCTCAGATATATTAATAGAAAATGGCATCATAAAACAAATTGAAAGAAATATTGATGATGTAGAGAGCGCTGAAATAATTGATGCGACAGGCTTGCATCTTTTTCCGGGACTAATTGATGACCAAGTGCATTTTAGAGAACCTGGCTTAACCCATAAAGGAGAAATTTATACAGAAGCCAAAGCGGCTGTCGCTGGCGGTATTACATCGTATATGGAAATGCCAAACACCAATCCACAAGCCGTTACGCAGGAAGAGTTAGAAAAAAAATATACGCGCGCAGCAGAAGTATCTTTGGCTAATTACTCTTTCTTTATGGGTACTACTAATGATAATATTGCAGAACTTCAAAAGATAGATTATACAAAGGTTTGCGGCGTAAAAATTTTTATGGGTTCTTCTACCGGAAATATGTTAGTAGATAAAAAAGAAACCTTAGAAAAAATATTTTCCTCGGTTAAAACCTTAATTGCTACGCATTGCGAAGACGATGAACTCATCAAACAAAATCAAACAAGAATTGTGGAAGAATATGGTGAAGATTTACCAACGTATTTCCATCCCATCATACGTAATGAAGAGGCCTGTTTTGCATCTTCATCTATGGCGGTTGAATTAGCTAAAAAGCACAATACTCGTTTGCACATTTTACACATTTCTACCGCAAAAGAATTAGAATTATTTGAAAATAAAACTCCTTTAAAACAAAAGCGTATCACAGCAGAAGCCTGCATTCATCACCTTTGGTTTTGCGATGATGATTATAAAACAAAAGGTAATTTTATTAAATGGAACCCAGCGGTAAAAACTACCTACGACAGAGATAAAATATTTGAAGCTGTTTTAGATGGGCGAATTGATGTCATTGCAACCGATCATGCACCACATACTTTAGAAGAGAAACAACAGCCCTATTTAAAAGCTCCTTCGGGCGGACCCTTAGTGCAGCATAGCTTACAGGCTTTGTTAGATTTTTATCATGAAAAGAAAATAACACTTCAACAAATTGCACGCAAGGCTAGTCATAATGTGGCAGATATTTTTAGCATAGATAAACGTGGTTACGTTCGAGAAGGTTTTTATGCCGATTTAGTTTTGGTAGATTTAAACAAACCAGAAACCGTTACCAAGGAAAACATTTTGTATAAATGTAAATGGAGTCCGTTTGAAGGACATACCTTTAAATCGTCTATCATTACAACACTTGTCAATGGGCATGTTGTTTACAACAAAGGCGTGTTTGATGAAACTAAAAAAGGAGAAAGACTTTTATTTAATCGATAGAGGCTACCTACTTTTATTTAGCATTCTTTAATTAAGATAATCTTATAAGTAACTTTAAAAAATTAATTCTTTACACTAAAATAGTTACCGGATTTTCTAAAAATGCTTTAAGTGTTTGCATAAACGCAGCACCTGTTGCGCCATCCACTACTCTATGATCGCAGCTTAAGGTAATCTTCATGGTATTTCCAGGCACAACCATATTGTTTTTCACAACAGGTACTTGTCTGATACCACCAACAGCTAAAATACAAGCTTCTGGAGTATTAATGATAGACGTAAATTGATCTATACCAAACATACCAAGGTTAGAAACGGTAAAGGTATTTCCTTCCCAATCGGCTGGTTGTAATTTTTTTTCTTTAGCTTTTTTACCAAAATCTTTTGCTTCGGCAGATATTTGAGAAAGTGTTTTATTATCAGCAAAACGTATAACAGGCACTAACAAACCATCTTCAACAGCTACTGCCATACCAATATGAATGTGGTTATTGAAACGAATTTTATCGCCTAACCAACTAGAATTTACTTTTGGATGTTTACGTAATGCAGCAGCACAAGCCTTAATAACAATATCATTATATGATATTTTTACATCGCTTACTTTATTCAAAGCTTCGCGGGCAGCCATTGCATTTTCCATATCTACTTCAACCGTAAGGTAAAAATGCGGTGCATTATTTACACTTTCAACTAAACGACGCGCAATAACTTTACGCATTTGCGATACGTTTTCTTCCGTAAATGATTCCTGACCAATGGCGTAATTTGTTGCTGGAGATGTAGTTGCCTTTGCTGTTGTGGCAGCAGGATTAAAGGTTTCAATGTCTTTTTTAATAATACGGCCACCATCTCCGCTTCCAAGCACAGCCGCAATATCAATACCTTTTTCTTTTGCAATTGCTTTTGCTAAGGGAGAAGCAATAACTCTTCCATTACTAGAAGCATGTTGCACACTAGGTTTAGATGTAGTTTGTTGAGCAGGTGCTGTTGTTGTTTGCGCAACTACTTCTTGTTTTGCTGTTTCTGCTTGAGGTGTTGCAGCAGTTCCGTTTGCTTTTTCTTGCGCAACAATAGCTGTTACATCTTCTCCGCCTTTGCCAATAATAGCAAGCAACGAATCTATTTCAACGGCTTTACCAGCTTCTGCACCAATGTATAATACAACACCATCAAAGAAAGATTCAAATTCCATAGTGGCTTTATCGGTTTCAATATCGGCAAGTAATTCACCGTTCTTAACTTTATCACCTACTTTTTTATGCCATTTAGCCACCACACCTTGCGTCATAGTATCACTGAGTTTAGGCATTCTAATAATATTTACTGTTGCAGGAATTTCAGCTTTTGGTTTAGATTGAGTTTGAGGCTCAGGTTTAGGTTCTTCTTTAGCAGGAGCAGCTTCTGTTTTTGCATCTGTAGCTATTGGCTTTTCGCTATTACCTATTAACTTACTAATATCTTCGCCTTCTTTACCAATAATGGCAATTAGCGAATCTATAGCAACAGGCTTACCAGCTTCTGCACCAATGTATAACAAAACACCATCATAGAACGATTCAAATTCCATGGTTGCTTTATCTGTTTCAATATCTGCAATAATTTCACCGTTCTTAACTTTATCGCCTACTTTTTTATGCCATTTAGCCACCACACCTTCTGTCATGGTATCGCTTAGTTTGGGCATTTTAATAATATCTGCCATTATTTTGAATTTTAAATTTTAAATGATAAATTTTAAATTATTTATCAGTTGAACTTTTAATGATTTTAGTTAGAATATTTATTATTTCATGTACATCTTTTAATAAGGGTTTTACATCTTTTTCTGAAATGTTTGTTTCATCTAAAAGTCTTAACCAATATCTTGTTTCTCTTGCTTCTTTAGCAGAAATGCTCATTTTTGAAACGAAATCCTTTTTCGACTGAGCAGCTTGCGCTTCTTCCACATTTGCTCCAATACTCGTTCCGCTCCTAAATAATTGAGATGCTAATTCATAAATTTTGTCTTGTTTTAGTTCTATATATAATTTGATAATCTCTTTAGAAAAATTAAACGTTTTACTAACTATTATATTGGGTTTTTGTTCCATTTATAATTTAACACTCAACATTTAAAATTTATTCCTTGATGTATGGATAATCGGCTTGTACATACACATCATTGTATAGTTCTTCAACTGCAGGATATGGAGATTCTTCTGCAAACGCGATAGATTCTTCTACAATGGTTTTAATTTTTGCTTCCATGGCTTCAATACCTTTATCATCAATCCATTTATTTTTTTTCAATGTCTCAATAACTTTATCAATAGGATCCTGATGTTTGTATTCTTCCACTTCATCTTTGCTACGATACGTTTGAGGATCACTCATACTATGTCCGCGGTAACGATACGTTTTCATTTCTAACAACGTTGGCCCATCGCCTCTGCGAGCGCGTGCAGCAGCTTCTTCCATGGCTTCATGTACAGCTTCAACAGTCATTCCATCTACCGGTTTAGAAGGCATATCAAAGCCCAAACCAAGTTTCCATAAATCGTGTACGTTGCTGGTACGTTCTACCGAAGTACCCATTGCGTAATGATTATTTTCTATGATAAAAATTACCGGAAGTTTCCAATTCATAGCCATGTTAAAGGCTTCGTGTAGCGCACCCTGACGAACAGCACCATCGCCCATAGAGCAAACGCATAAATTATCGGTACCTAAATATTTTTCGGCAAAGGCAATACCAGCTCCCAAAGGGACTTGGCCGCCAACAATACCGTGTCCTCCAACAAAATTATGTTCTTTACTAAAGATGTGCATCGAACCACCTTTGCCTTTAGAACAACCGGTAATTTTTGCATACAATTCGGCCATTACATATTTTGGGTGTAAGCCCAATGCAATTGGATGTACGTGATCGCGATACGCTGTAATGTGTTTATCATCTTTGCGGGTAGCGCTAACCGTGCCGGCCACAATGGCTTCTTGGCCGTTATACAAATGACAAAAACCTTTTATTTTTTGCATGGTGTAAAGCTGCCCAGTGCGCTCTTCAAACCTGCGCATAAGCAACATACTTTCGTACCATTTTAAATAATCTTCTTTTGTAAACTTTAATTTCTTATCTGTTTTCTCTGCTGTTTTTGCCATAGCTGTAAAAATTACATCTCACAAAAATAGCAAAAATACCATTGGAAAATAAGTCGATTATTTTAGCTGTTTTAGCTATTCATTATATAACATCCATCTAAAAAAAACATCTAATTAAAATTTATGCTTTGATATAAGTTAAAATATTGTTAATTTTAGAATGTTTACTAAAAAAATCATAATGAGACAATTTGTATTTTTTATTCTTGTTTTTTCTTGTTTAAAAAGTTTCTCGCAGGAAACCAATAAAGTAGCGCCTATTGTTAACGACTCCTTTATAGTTATTATTAGTGTTTTAGATAATAATAGTACCCAAACTATTACGGATATACAAAGCTATTTAAAACAGTCAGGTTCGGGTTTGCGTTATATGGGCTTTTGCACCAATCAAAATTGTTTCATACTAAACGCATCAGGAAAGAAATATGGAGTGGCATTAGACGTGCTTAAAAACTTGGAAACACAACTTCCTAACGCTAGTATTGATTATAAAAAAGTAGCTATAGCAGATTTTTACAAATCCTGTACTTTCAGTAACCCTGAAGAATATCATTATTTTAAATTAAATTATCATTGATGAAGAAAACATTACTCAGTTTTATTTTATGTTTAGTTGGTTTAACCAACATTTATTCTCAGGCAACAACATGTGCCGCAGCAACCGCCTTAACAAGTGGTGTGGCTACACCAGGCACAAATGCAGCCGGTGTTGCAACCACAGTTGTAGCTTCTTGTGCAGGTACGGTTAACAAAGAGGTTTGGTATAAATTTACTATTGGTGGAAGTGGTAGTATAGCTGTAAATATTACGTTTGGTACATTAGCAAAGGGGGCGGTACAGCTTTTTTCTGGTGCTTGCGGTACTCTTACGGAGCTTTCGTGTAATAAAGCTGCTTCCGGTTCTGTGGGCATATCGGCCATAAATTGCTTAAGTGCAGGTACATATTATATAAGAGTTTTTAATTATAGCGGTACGTTTACTGCCGGAAGTTTTAGTATTACAGCAACTTACGTAGGAGGATCCGCTTGTTATTCAATGAGTAACGGAACAGTTACTATTGCCTCATGCCCTTTTACAGCCAGTTTTTATGATAGTGGAGGAAGTGGAGGAAACTATAGCAATAGCGAAAATATTACAAAAACCTTTACTGCACCCGCAGGCTCATGTCTTTCAATTACTTTTAATAATTTTAATGTGGAAGGCTGCTGTGACCATTTGATAATTTATGACGGAAATACTACAGGCAGTACCTTAATAGGAAACTATAACAATAATAATCTTCCTCCAACTACTATAACATCTTCAGGAAGTTCACTCACCTTTAATTTCACTTCTGATGCAAGTCTTAACTATTCAGGATGGGATATAACTATAAATTGCTTATCTTCTTGTAGCGGCATCCCAACGGCTGGAGGAGCACAAGCAACTAGCACAAGTGCTTGCGGTACATACACAACATCTTTAAGTTTAAGCGGTGCAAGCAGTGGCTGTGGACTTACCTACCAATGGCAATCATCTCCAGATGGTATAACCTGGACAAATATAAGTGGAGCAACAGCAGCAACTGCTATTGTAACAGTTACGGCTAGTACCTACTATCATTGCATACTTACTTGTGGGGGCAATAGCGCTACTTCAACCAGTATTCAAGCAACAACCGGCAGTTGCATTACCATGAGTACCCAAACAATAACTATAGCATCTTGCCCAATTACCTATAATTTTTATGATAGCGGAGGTAGTGGTAGTAATTACAGTGCTAATGAAACATATACGTTAACGATAAAAGTTCCTGCTGGTTCTTGTTTATCGGTTAATTTTTCTTCTTTTAATGTAGAATCTTGTTGCGATAATTTGAATATTTACGATGGAGCTACAACAGGAGCAAGCTTAATAGGCTCTTATGCAGGTACAACCTCTCCGGGCATAATAACAAGTTCAGGCACATCACTTACATTTTATTTCACTTCAGATGGAAGTATTAATTATAGTGGTTGGGCTGCTGTTATATCTTGCTTAAACGCATGCGGTGGTACTCCAACGGCAGGCACAGCATTAGCATCTTCTTTTTGCAGTTCGTTAGCATTAAGTTTAAGTGGCAATACAACAGGTTGCGGCATTACATACCAATGGCAACAAACTACCAACAATGGCACTACTTGGTCACCCATAGCTGGTGCAACAGCAGCTTCATACACAGTAACACCTAGTGGAACTACTTGTTATCAGTGTAATGTAACCTGTTCGGGCAATACTGTTACATCAAACAGTGTATGCTCAAACACAGCAGGCACATATACATGTAACTTAAATTATACAATATCATCTATAGCAAATAGTCAGGATGTAGGTTTAACAAACTCTGTAACAGGATTAACGGATGATTATTTATCAAATGCCGTGCCTATAGGTTTTACTTTTTGTTATGATAGTTATATGTACACCCAAGCATACATAGCCACTAATGCAGCTTTGGTATTTGATGAGGTTTCTACATGTGCTCCCAATGTTGGGCAAACACGTGTTGCTGCCTCAAATGGAGCTTATACGGGTTATTCAATAAACGCAGCTATACCAACTACTACTGATTATACGCCTCAAAATGCTATTTTATTTCCGTGGCACGATTTAAATATCATTAATGGAGGCACTATAACTTATGCTACTTTAGGGATTGCGCCAAACAGGCGCTTTGTTGTGTCATTTAATGCAGTGAAACAATTTTACACATCCTCTGGTTGTCAGGGTACAAGTTATGATTTTACTGGTCAAATCAAATTGTATGAAACTTCAAATGTTATTGAAATGCACATACAACAAATGAAAAGTTGTATAGCATGGAATGGCGGTTATTCTATTTTAGGTTTACATAATGCTTTTGGCACTTATGCTATGGTGCCCTCCGCCAGTTATAATTACCCAACTTCAGGTACTAATATTAGCAACTTAGCTTGGAGGTTCACAAATAATTGTACTAGTTGCATGGTTATTTTACCTGTTGAACTTTTAAGCTTTACAGGAAATTTAAATGATAAAAAACAAGTTGATTTAAAATGGAGCGTTGCTGTAGAAACCAATAATGCTTATTTTACGGTTGAAAGAAGCAAGGATGGTCAGGTTTTTGAAGAATTAACCCATGTACATGGCGCCGGTAATAGCACACAAACAATTAATTATTCGGCAATAGATTATGAACCTTTAGCGGGAGTATCATATTATAGATTAAGCCAGACAGATATGAATGGAAGCACAAAACATTTCAATATTATATCTGTGAATAATACTGATAATATAAAGGATGACACTTTTACGGCTATACCAAATCCTACTGAAGGCGTTGTAAACATTACTTATTCTTGCGATGCAGTTGCAACAGGTACACTTAAATTATACGATAGTAATGGCGGTTTAGTTTTAACAAAAGATTTTACATGCGCTACCGGAAAAAATACTGCTCAATTAGATTTAGAAAGTTTAGCACCGGGTATTTATTTAATTACGTTTAATACAGGCGGTAAATTCTATAGCACTAAATTAATGAAAAAGTAATTCAACCTTCAAGGCAATACATTTTACAGTTTTAAATTACGGAATAGCTTTCAACTCATTTTCTAAATCTTTCAAACCTTCTGAAGCTGTTTTTTTAATTTGTTTGATACCTTTTAAAACCGAAGCTTCAAAATCTGCCGGATCAACTAAATATTTAATCGCGTTTTTAGGCGCGTAATTTACTAAGCCAGCCGCAGGATAAACAACCAAAGATGTGCCAACAATAATTAAAATATCTGCCTGCGAAATTAAATCCATAGCGTTATCCATTTCAGGAACCATTTCGCCAAACCACACAATGTGCGGACGAAGCTGCGAACCTATCTCGCACAAATCGCCTAATTTTATTTCTTTATTTTTTATAGGATAAATAAGTTTTTCATCTTTTGATGAACGCATTTTTGTAATCAAGCCATGCAAGTGCAACACTTTTTTAGAGCCTGCGCGTTCATGCAAATCGTCAATGTTTTGAGTTATAATTTGTACATCAAAATGCTTTTGTAAATCAGCTAAAATAAAATGCCCTTTATTGGGCTTGGCTTCTGCAACTTGCTTTAAACGTTCGTTATAAAATTGCAGTACAAGTGTTTTATTTCGTTGCCAGGCTTCGGGTGTAGCCACATCTTCAATTTTGTATTCTTCCCATAAACCATTGGTATCTCTAAATGTTTTTAAACCACTTTCGGCACTCATACCTGCGCCGGTAAAAACAATTATTTTTTTTTGATCTTTCAAGTTAATCAAATCTACTAAATTTAATTTACTTACACTTCATTAGGCACAAATTCAAAAATATTGCCATTAAATAAACCTTTATCGCTTAGTTTTAAATGAGGAATAACCAGCAAAGCCAAAAAAGATAAAGTCATGTAAGGAGCTTGAAGCGTTGTACCTAATTGTTTGGCAGCTTTATCTATATGAATGTATTTTTCGGCAACAATACTCACTTCTTCCGTACTCATAATACCTGCAACAGGTAGCGGCAAAACGTGTTTGTTATGTTTATCGGCGACAGAAATACCACCTTTATTTTCGATGATAAGATTAACGACTTCGCATAAATCATCATCATTAGTTCCAACAGCAACAATATTATGGCAATCGTGGGCAACGCAACTGGCAATAGCACCGCTTTTTAACCCGATGTTTTTTACAAAGGCAATAGCAACAGGCGCATTGGCGTATCTATTTACTACAACAATTTTTAGTACATCGTTTGTAGTATTACTTTCCATAAATCCGTTTACGTTATGCGCAGGATAAGTGCCTTCGTTGGTAATCAGTTGCCCGTCTATGGCTTCAATTACACGAATAGTTTTGCCAATTGCTTTTACTTTAAAATCTGCAGGAGATTTTTTATTGCAATTAAAATTATTTACAATTTCAGCTTCAACACGCTTAATATTTGTTTTACCATTTTGCGCAACGCATTCTCCTTTTATATAAGTTGAAAGAATATTTAAATCAGTAAGATTATCAGCCATAATAAAATCAGCGCTATCCCCTACCCTAAGTAAACCAACAGGCAAGTTATAATGTTTAATCACGTTATAAGAAGCCGAACGAAGCACATCAAAAAGATTGCATCCTTTGGCAATGGCACGTTTTACTAAAAGATTGATGTGCCCAATAATTAATCCATCGGGATGTTTATCATCCGAACAAAACATCATTTGCTTGGCATATTTTTCAAACAAAGGAATAAGTGTTTCAAAGTTTTTGGCAGCACTACCCTCACGTATCATAATGTTTACGCCAAATTGCAGTTTTTCTAAAGCCTCTTCGTACATGTAGCACTCGTGGTCGGTTGTGATGCCTTTAGAAAAATAATCTTTCATTACTTCGCCCATTAAGCCCGGCGCGTGGCCATCAATAGGTTTGTTATGCTTTTTTGCCGCTTGTAATTTTTTCAGGACTTCAACATCATTATTAATCACACCCGGGAAATTCATCATCTCTGCCAGATAAACAATTTCTTTGCGAGCCATTAATTTTTCAATATCGTTGCTATCAATAATAGCTCCTGCGGTTTCGAAAGAAGTTGCGGGCACACAAGAGGGCGCACCAAAAAAGAAATGAAAAGGGACTTTAGCCGCATTATCTAACATGTATTCTACCCCAGCAACGCCAATAACATTGGCAATTTCGTGCGGGTCAGAAATGGTTGCTACTGTGCCATGAACAACGGCCGCACGGGCAAACTCACTCGGAATAAGCATAGAACTTTCTACGTGTACATGTGCATCTATAAAACCCGGAAGTATAAAATTGCTCTGTGGTGTATCTATCTCTTTTATAGAAATTATTTTACCGTTTTCAAAACTAATTTCAGCAGGATAAATTTTATTTTGATGTATATCAACTAAGTTACTTTGAATTTTATTTGTCATTTAGGCTTGCATTAACTCTTCAATAGTTTGTAAAGGGTTGGGAGATGAAAAAACGGCATTGCCCGCCACCAGCACATCTGCACCGGCTGCTACTAATTTTTTATAGTTATTAATATCAACACCGCCATCAATTTCTATAAGGGTTTTTGTGCCTCTATCTTTTATAAGTTGTTTTAATTGCGCCATTTTATGATAGGTGTTTTCTATAAATTTTTGTCCGCCAAAACCGGGGTTAACGCTCATCATGCAAACCAAATCGGTATCAATAATAATATCTTCTAAAAAACTTATGGGTGTGTGTGGGTTAATGGCAACACCTGTCTGCATACCCGCAGCTTTTATTTGTTGCAGCGTGCGATGAAGATGTGTGCAAGCTTCGTAATGCACCGTTAAAGTATGCGCGCCAACGTTTTTAAATTCTTCTATATAACGCTCAGGCTGAACGATCATTAAATGTACATCAAGCGGTTTTTTAGCATATTTATTGATAGCTTTTATGACTGGGAAACCAAAAGAGATATTGGGCACAAAAACACCATCCATAACATCTATGTGAAACCAGGGTGCTTTGCTTTGGTTTATCATTTCAACATCGCGTTGCAGGTTAGCAAAATCGGCTGAAAGGATGGATGGGGCTACTATATGAGGCATGTTTAATTTTTGCCTAAAGGTACAGATTTTTGCAGATAATTTATAGCAGATTTATGCTGAATTAGTTGCCGCAGATTTGCGCAGATTTTTTGCCACGAAAAAAAACAAACTAGCACAAATGAATTTCTCGACTTCGCACGAAATGACATCAATTAAGGGTCGTGCTGAACTTGTTGTATTTGCGTTAGGGATTGTAACGTAAATCCTTTTGTTGAAATGCTTTTCAGCATTCAGCGAAGCAAATAAAAAAACTAAAAGATGAGCTAAATCAGCAAAAGATTGAAGTGAAAAGCCCGACGGCGTAGTGTTTTCTCGAATCGCACGAAATGACGATGAGCCGGAACGCCCAAAGCACCTATCGCCTGCCCTTTCCACAAGGAAGGGAGAAATTACTTGGACTGTAAATTATTACTGAAAACTTTTTACGAAAAACCCTGTATGAAATTGTAATTTTAAAGAAATTATTTAGACGACACGTGAGCCATTATTTAGACGAATTAAACCCCATACAGCGCGAAGCTGCCGAGCATACCGAAGGACCATTGATGATTATTGCTGGTGCCGGTTCGGGCAAAACACGCGTGCTTACTTACCGCATTGCACATATTATCGAAAAAGGAAATAGTCCGTTTAATATTTTAGCGCTAACCTTTACCAACAAAGCCGCACGAGAAATGAAAGCTCGTATTGGGAAATTGATTGGTAATGCTGACGCGAAGGCTTTATGGATGGGCACATTCCACAGCGTGTTTGCAAAGATACTTCGCTTTGAAGCAGAGAAATTAGGTTACCCAAAAAACTTTACCATTTATGATACCGACGACAGCAAAAGTGTAATAAAAGATATTTTAAAAACGCATAATTTAGATGATAAAGTTTACAAACCATCTTTGGTGTTGAACAGAATATCATCTGCAAAAAATAATTTAATTACCTGCAAACAATACTTGGCAAACCCAACCACAATGGCTGATGATAGGGCTTCGCAAAAGCCTATGATTGGGGAGATTTATGATGCGTATCAAAAACGTTTGTTCCGCGCGGGTGCTATGGATTTTGATGATTTACTTTTTAATACCAATATTTTACTTCGCGATTTTCCGGATGTGTTGGTAAAATACCAAAACAAGTTTAAATACATTTTGGTAGATGAGTATCAAGATACCAACTTTTCTCAATACGTAATTGTAAAACAACTGGCGGCTCGTTTCGAAAACCTTTGTGTGGTTGGTGACGATGCCCAGAGTATTTATTCATTTCGCGGAGCCAACATTCAAAATATTTTAAATTTTGAAAAAGATTATCCCGATGTAAAAAAATTATTTTTAGAACAGAATTATCGTTCCACTCAAAATATTGTCAACGCTGCCAATTCTATCATAAAAAAGAATACCGAACAGTTTGATAAAAACGTTTGGACAAGCAATGGCGAAGGAGAAAAGATACAAGTGCTTTGTTCTGCCACCGATATGGAAGAAGGTTATAAGGTTGCCAATTCTATCTTCAACACAAAAATGAACAAGCAATTGCCACATGCTGCCTTTGCTATTTTATATAGAACCAACGCGCAATCGCGTGCATTTGAGGAAGGTTTTAGAAAACGAAATTTGCCTTATCGAATTTATGGAGGTGTTTCTTTTTATCAGCGTAAAGAAATTAAAGATGTATTATCTTATTTTCGTTTGGCTATCAACCCCAATGATAATGAGGCAATGCGACGCGTGATAAATTATCCCACTCGTGGTATAGGACAATCAACCATAGATAAAATAGCCGTTTTAGCTAATGATAACGATGCAAGTATTTTTACCGTTATAGATAATTTACAAGATTTTAATCCTGATATAAACGCAGGGACAGCTGGCAAGTTGAGAGATTTTGCCGCTATGATAAAAAGTTTTGGTCATTTAGCTTTGCAACAAAACGCGTATGAAACGGCTAATCAAATTATAAACAACACCGGCATTTTACGTGATCTTAATAAAGATAAAACTCCTGAAGAAATTAGCAGAGTAGAAAACGTAGAAGAGTTACTAAGCGCCATACAAGGGTTTGTTGATACCGAGCGTACACCGCAAGAAGAAGAATTAAAACAAGAAATAGTAGATAGCGAAGTGCTGGATACACAGGATTTATTTGCAGAAAAATCTGAT
>JBDTJJ010000372.1:0-10779 GCA_039935895.1 Bacteroidia bacterium
AAGATTATTCTTTAAAAGGATTGAAAAAAAGTATTTCATACTCTGCCTGGCCTATGGTATCTTACAGCAAAGAAATTTTTGCAGCCTTTGGTCATTATCCAAAATACATTATTGGTGTGTCTTCAACTGGTCCGACTGATTATTCTATTGGGTATGATTTTGTTGCCGCATCAAAAACAGTAATGGAAGTATTTGTAAAATACATTAACTACCGTTTACGCGGGCATGATGTATGTATTAATGCGGTACGTTCTCGTGCTATTAAAACACAATCTTTAGAAAACACCTTTGGAAAAGATTTAGCAGATTTTGCTAAAAAGTTTGTACCCGATAATTATTGGATACAACCTGAAGAATTATCTGAAGCTATTGTGGCTTTATGCTCGGGCTATTGCGATACCATTACCGGACAAATCATCACGGTTGATAAAGGAACCAGCTTCTTTGATAACCTGATGGAAATTTACACCCGTTCGCAAAAAAACAAACTTAAAACAGCTTAAAAATGGCAGCTAATACCTTAGATGAAAGCTTAGTTAAACACGTGCAAGAAAATTTTTCTGATTACACGTACGATATGTTTATGATGAACATGGGTGCGGATTTAGAAGAAATGGAATTGTTCTCAGAATACGTTGACATCTTAAATGAAAAAAAGATGTACACGTTTGAAGCTGCACGTAATGGTACACAAGGTCCGGAAACAGATTTGTTACGTGCTAACGGCGAAACTGTTCACGTAGTAAACTTATCAAGCTATAATTACTTAGGTTTTAGTTATCATCCAGATGTTATTAAAGCGGCGCAAGATGCCGTTGCACAATACGGTTTAGGTGCTTCAAGTTCGCCCGTTATTAGCGGAACGTACTTAGTACATAAACAATTAGAAGAAGCCTTGGTTAAATTTTTCGATTTACCCGGACGTGGAGTTTCTTTATTCACCGCAGGTTACAGCGTTAATTTAGGTGCTATTTCTGCTTTCATTAAACCCGGCCATAAAGTTATTATGGATTCGGCTTCTCACATGTCTATCGTTGAAGGTGCAAAACTTTCGGGTGGAGATATGACTTTCTTCCGTCATAACGATATGGCGCATTTAGAAGAATTATTAAAAGAACAATGTGATGATTTTACACGTGTTTTAATTTGTGTAGAAGGTATTTATAGTGGCGATGGCGATTACGGAAACTTAAAAGAAGTAGTTCGTTTAGCTAAACAATATGGCGCATTTACTTTGGTAGATGAAGCTCACTCAGCTTTAGTTGCCGGCGATAACGGTCGTGGCGTATGCGAACAACAAGGCGTTTTAGCTGATGTTGATTTATACGTTATGACTTTCAGCAAAGCCTTTGGCGGAGTTGGTGGCGCTGTTTATGCTAAAAAAGAAATTATTCAGTACATGAATTGGTATGCAAGATGCCGTATGTTTTCTTGCGCATTAGACCCTGCTGTAACAGGCGGTATGACCAAAGTTATTCAGTTAGCTAACGGTCCGCTTGGTGCAGAAAGAAGAGCGCGTTTAAAATCTAACGCAACTTATTACAGAAGTTTATTAGAAGGAAAAGTAAAATTAAGCGAAGGTGATGCTTGGGTTGTTATCGTACACTTTGGAGCAGAGAAAAAAACCTTAGGTTTAAACGATTTTTTACAACGTGAAGGATTAGATACCAGCATTATTCAGTTTCCGGCTGTGCCAAGAAATGAAGCACGCATACGTATGTTTATTACATCAGAACACACACACGAACAATTGAAAAAAGCAGCTGATATTATTTTGGCTGCGGCAGCAAAATTTGATTTCTTATTAAAGTAAGATTTATAATGAATGTCTTGTCGAGCGAAGTCGAGACATTAATGAGTTCTCGACTTCGCTCGAACTGACAAAAAAAGAATGTCATGCTGAACTTGTTTCAGCATCTCTAACAGATTCCGAAACAAGTTTGGAATGACGAAAAACAAATAATTGAAAAATATGAGTAAAGTAGCATTAATTACAGGCGGTTCATCAGGTTTAGGTTATGCATTAGCCGAAATACTTGGCAAACAAGGTTATTCAATAGTAGTGGTTGCCCGCAACCAAGAAAGAATAAACGCAGCCGTTGGCAAATTAAATGCTATGAGTATTTCTGCTAAAGGTATATCTTGCGATATTACAGATGAAGCAGGTTTACAACGCACCTACGATCAAGTTAAAGCAGATTATGGTAAAATAGATTACCTTGTTTTAAACGCAGGTGTAGTTACCACCAAATTACTTTCTGATTATACACAAACATCAGAACTTAGAAGAGATTTAGAAATTGATTTATTAGGTACTATTCTTTCTGCACACCGTTTTTTACCTTTATTGCAATCGGGTTCAAAAGTATTAATGATATCATCAGGCTTTGGTTTAATGGGTGCTGCGGGTTACTCTATGTATTGCGCTGCTAAAGCAGGCGTAATTAACTTTGGAGAAAGCTTACGTCGTGAGTTATTAAGCAAAAACATTAATGTTTATACAGCTTGTCCGGGTGATATGGATACTCCTCAGTTTCATGAGGAAGTAAAAAATGCACCAGCGTGGATGAAAAAAGAAACGCCTCGCAAACTAATGAAAACAGAAGAGGTGGCAAATAAAATAATTTCTCAGGCACAAGGCTCTAAAAAATATTTAATCATCCCTTCGGGCGATGTAAATTTATTAGCTGTATTAAGCAAAATACTTCCACGCAAATTCCGCGATTCTTTATTGGATAAAATGTTTCCTCGTCCGTAATAGTTTATCTATTATCGATTGAAAAATCTTTTTAAAATTGTTGGGAGAGTTCTGCTTGCGTTTATTGCCTTTGTTTTATTGTATTTAACCTCCGCGTATTTTCTTTCTCGTATAACAATTAATAAAGATGTTATTAATTATGCCGAAGTACCTATTTACATTAAAACAAATGGGGTACATACAGATATAGTTGTGCCTGTAAAAAACCAACAAACAGATTGGAGCAAAGAAGTAGCATACAGCAATACTATGCTTGCAGATTCATCTTATCATTATCTGGCAATGGGTTGGGGCGATAAAGGCTTTTATTTAGAAACTCCTGATTGGTCTGATTTGAAATTTTCTGTTGCCTTTAATGCGGCCTTTGGTTTAGGATCTACTGCCATTCATGCAACATATTATAAAATACTAAAAAAAGATAGCACTTGTAAAGAGATTTGGATAGATAGACATCAATATGAAGCACTAATAAAATACATTTTAAAAAGCTTTACACACGATGCGAAGGGGCATTTTATACCTATTAAGACAAATGCAAACTACGGAGATACTGATGCATTTTATGAAGCTAACGGAAGCTACAGCATGTTTCATACCTGCAATACTTGGGCTAATGATGGCTTAAACGCATGTAACCAACGTTGTTGTCTTTGGACTCCCTTTGATACTGGGATATTCTTGAAGTACAAATAAGTCTTAAATTACCTCTAAATTCTAAACAATTACCGCTATATATTAAAAATAGTTAAACTATTAATATATTTGTTCGGGTATTAAAATTTTAAACACACTAACATGAAAAAACTTTTATTAATTGCACTAATTATTTTTTCCTTTAAAATTACTGCACAAGATTTTGTTGGCTTTAACCAAAGTAACTATGCGGGTGTTACAGGTGTTTATGCACAACCAGCTTCTATTGTAGATAATAGAATGAGATTTGATATGTCACTTGTTGGCTTTGATGCTGGACTTTATAACAACTATGTGGGCATTAAAAGTACAGCCTTAAAAGGGTTTGGCTTTTCTAAAACATCGTTTCCGGCTTTTAACGATCCTAATTTTCAGGCAGATTATTTAACCACCAATGATAACAGTGGCAACAAACGTGTTTTTTCTAAAAGCCGCATTGCAGGTCCATCTTTTATGATAAGCATCAATAAAAAAAACTCGGTAGCTTTTACTATGAGCGAACGTAATTATGTGAACGTAGATGGTGTATCTGCCGATTTAGCTAAGCTATTATACAACGGTTTAAATTATTCTCCTTTAAACAATCAAAATTTACAAGCCAGTCATGTTAGCGTTCAAGAAATGAGTTGGGCAGAATATGGTTTAACCTTTGCACATGTTTTTAAAGATGATAATGAGCATTTTTTTAAAGCGGGGGTTACCGTAAAAATGTTGCAGGGCATACAATCTGCTTATGTAAATATAAAAGATTTTAAGTATAATTTTCCTAACGATAGCACGGCAACTTTTATTCATTCGAGTGTAAATTACGGTCACTCCAGCAATCTTAACGTAAATAGTTTTGGTTCTGGTAATGGTGCCGGTGTTTTCGATTTCTCTCAATCATATCCTGGTTTTGCTATGGATTTGGGTGCTGTTTACGAGTGGCGACCAGATTACATGAAATTTAAATATGATATGGACGGTGAAACAGGCCGCTGGCGCAGAGACAAAAATAAATACAAATTAAAAGTGGGTGTTGCCATTACAGATATTGGTTATCTTAAATTTAAAAAAGGCCCAACCAGTAACGATTTTGTAGCAGATATAAATGCCTGGAACTTAAAACCTATTAATGTAAAAAATGTAGCCTATTTAGACAGTACATTAAAATCAACATTCCCGCAGCAAACAACTTCCAAATCCTATACATCTATGATACCTATGTCGCTTAGTGTGCAAATAGATTATCTTTTATGGAAAGATTTTTATTTAAATTTTACACCTTATATAGCTATCAATTTTAAAAACAGTTCAACTAAAGTACATGATATTAGCAGCCTGACTTTTACCCCACGTTGGGATCATAAATGGTTTGGAGCATTTATTCCTGTGCAGTATAATTTCTTAGATGGTTTTAGAGCCGGTGTGGCACTTCGCTTGGGGCCAATTGCTTTAGGTACTTCTAACATTGCGCCATTAATTGGTCAAAAAACTATTAAAGGAGCTGATATGTATTTGTTGGTAAAAATTCCTATCCCTTATGGCAAGCCAAAAGATAAAGATGGCGATGGTGTATCTAACAAAAAAGATAAATGTCCTAAAGTGCCTGGTGTATGGGAGTTTAAGGGTTGCCCCGATAGAGACGGCGATCATATACCTGATGATTTGGATAAATGCCCTACTGTTTTTGGTGTTAAAGAATTACAAGGTTGCCCTGATAGAGATGGCGATGGTATTACCGATGCTGATGATGCTTGTCCGGATGATAAAGGCTTGGCAGAGTTTAAAGGTTGCCCTGATAAAGATGGGGATAAAATTATTGATAAAGAAGATGAGTGCCCTGATGAACCAGGCTTAGCTATTTATATGGGATGCCCTGATAAAGATGGCGATAGCATACCCGATAAGTATGATGCTTGCCCTGATGTGGCCGGTCTAAAAGAATTTATGGGTTGTCCAGATAAAGATGGTGATAAGCTTGCTGATAAAGATGATGCTTGCCCTGATGTTGCTGGTCCAGTTGAGAACAAAGGTTGTCCTTGGCCTGATACTGATAAAGATGGTGTGCTTGATAAAGATGATGATTGCCCAACTGTTGCCGGACTTGTTGAACTTAAAGGTTGTCCGCGTGCTGTAGTTGTTAAAGCTGCTGAGCAAAAAATATTAGAGAAAGCATTTTCTAGTTTACAGTTTGCTACCGGAAACGATATTATTAAGAAAATATCTTACCCTTCTTTAAATGAGTTAGCAACTTTAATGAAAAAACATACTGCCGATTGGACACTTAAATTATCAGGACATACCGATAACGAAGGTAAACCAGAGGCCAATATGCTTTTATCTGAAAAACGCGCTAAGGCAGTTAAAAAATACTTAGTAAGCAAAGGCGTAAATGCGGATAAAATTTTAACTGAATGGTTCGGACAAACGCAACCTGTTGATACAAATGATACACCAGCAGGGCGACAAAAAAATCGTCGTGTAGAAATGAAAGTTATCTATAAGTAAAATTTGTCGCTTACTAAAAAAGCCCGTGATGTTAATCAATCACGGGCTTTTTTTTATGATTAGAAATTATGATTATTTTATAAGCTAGGATGATTATTGAGTAAGCAAGCCAATTTTAAACCACCAAAAAAGGTGCCAAAATTACCAATTATTAAGAATAGCTTTTATGTATGTAACATAAAAACATTTAATTTCGTTTTACGTACTAATTATAAATAACTAAATTAATTTAAAGATGAAAACAATAATTAAATACATGTTAAGTTCTTCTTTGCTTTTTTGTATAGAAACTAAGGCTCAAGAGGCAGGTACTCATAGTGCAATACCAGATAAAAATAATGCCAAAGGAAGACGTGAAATACGTAAAGACGAAAGAATAAAAAAACATACCGAACACGAAGAGAAACAAAATGGCGAAAAATTAGAGGCTAAATCAGATAAACCTTTTCATAAAGAAAAAACTCATAAAACCTCAAAACAACCTGAAAGAGAGGGTGAGATTATTAAAAAATAGAACTTATTACTAAACCATAAATAAAAATGGGTTTCCTCTAATTTATTTTCACTAAAATACTAATAGCAATCTACATCAATTTTAAGTTTAACTTTTGCTAAAAGCTTATCTATTTTAAAAGCAAAAATTATTTTATTGAGATGTTGCCTAACTTGGTTAGAAGAATAATCTCGTTCAACCTTCAAAAGTATTTGTTTGTGGTACTCGTTTTTAATGCGACTAACAATAGGAAACTGAGGGCCAAGCACCCGCTGATCGAATATTTTACGCAACTCGGCACCAAACCATTCGGCAGCATAACCAAGTGTATCAGCATCTTTATAAACAAATGTAAAACTAAATAAGCGTGTAAAGGGCGGGTATAAATATTCTTTATGTTCGGCAAGCAGCGTGTTATACATTTGCTTGTAATCATTATTCATTACCCAAGTAATTACTTGATGTTCGGGCTGCGTAGTTTGTATAAAAACTTTTCCGTTGCTGTGTTTTCTGCCTGCCCTACCGCTAACTTGTGTAATGAGTTGAAAGGCTCTTTCGTGCGAACGAAAATCGGGATAACTCAACAAATGATCTGCCTGAAGAACACCAACTAAACCAACGTTATCAAAATCTAAACCTTTAGTAAGCATTTGCGTGCCAGTAAGTATATCAATATCTCCGGCATCAAACTCATCAATAATTTGTTTGTAGGCATGTTTGCTTCGCGTAGAATCAACATCCATGCGTTTAATTTTTGCTTCGGGTAAAAGTATGCTAACTTCTTCTTCAATTTTTTGTGTACCAAAACCACGATAGTGCATATCTGTACTGCCGCAAGCAACGCAGGTTTGGGGCGGCATAATGGTATAACCACAATAATGACAAGTCAGTTTTTGAGTTGCCTTATGATAGATAAGCGAAACATCGCACTGCACGCAATGAGGAATAAGTCCGCACGTAAAACATTCGGTATAAGGCGCAAAGCCTCGTCGATTTTGAAAAAGAATAATCTGTTCTTTCTTTTCCAAAGCAAGCGTCATTTGCGCAAACAATGGTGGAGAAATTATTTCGTCTGTTTTTTTTCCATCCACACGCACATCAATCACATTTATAACTGGAAGCGATGAATTACCAAAGCGTTCGTTCAATTCAACCAAGCCATATTTATTTTGAGAAGCATTGTAATAACTTTCTATACTTGGCGTAGCGGTACCCAATAAAACTTTTGCTTTATGAAGCGAGGCTAAGTAAAGAGCCGCATCGCGTGCGTGGTAGCGAGGTGCAGGGTCTTGCTGTTTGTAAGATGTATCGTGTTCTTCATCAATAATAATTAAACCAATGTTATTGAACGGAAGAAACAAAGCACTACGCGCACCTAAAATTATTTGATGATTCTGTTTATTAAACGCAATATTTTTTTGTTCTTGTTGCAAAACAGAATTCCAAATTTCTACACGTTCATTTTCTGAAAAACGAGAATGATATACGCCTGCTTTATCGCCAAAATATTTTTTAATACGAGTAACAAGCTGCGTAGTTAAAGCAATTTCGGGTAAGAGATATAAAACCTGTTTACCTTCTGCAATTGTTTTTTCTATGAGAGAACAATAAATCTCTGTCTTACCGCTGCCAGTAATGCCATGCAATAAACAGGTTTGGTGCGTTTTAAAAGATTCTTCTATTTGTTGTAAAGCTATGTTTTGCGCAGGCGATAAATCTTTTTGAAGCTGCGTTGTGTTATCGTTTTCAAAACGTCCAGTTTCAAAATCTTCTTGTACGAAAATATTTTTTTTAATGAGTGCATTTATAACCGCACTATCAAAATGTTTAAGAATATGGTTTCGTTTTAACCAAGTAAATTCATGTTGCTCATCTCTTTTTACTTCCTTTAAATAGAACAATAAAACTTCTAATTGTTTAAAGGCTTTGGTTTCAAGGGTAGCAAATACTTCTTGCAAAGCTTTTTCATCTGTTTGATAAATATCATTCAGTTTAATGTAAGAAATAATTTTTGGCTTGTATCTTTCTTTTACTTCTTCATAAAGCAACACGTACTTTTTTGCCAGCAAATGTTTAATAGTGCTTTGTGGATTTTTTACCGATAAAACCTCTGCTGCTTCAGTAAACGATAACACATTTCGTTTTTGAATGGCTTCTAATAAAATGTATTCGTTATCGCTTAAATCTTTTATGTTTTCTTTTTCAAAATCAATTTCGGCATTGATAACCAATTTTGTTTCACTGCTTAATTTTAATCCTGAAGGGAGCGCCGCATTCATTACCTCGCCTGTGTTGCAGAGATAGTAAGCACTCATCCAATTCCAAAAAGTAAATTGCGTTTCGTTTACAATAGGCTGCGCATCTAAAATATCTTCTACATATTTTGCCTGGTAACCTACGGGCGCGTTTTCGTGAACATTTTTAATTAACGCAGTATAAAATTTATTTTTCCCAAAAGGGACTAACGCTCTAACTCCCTGAATGGCAGCATCGTTCAGCTCATACGGAATACGGTATGTATATAAATTAGGAACTGCCAATGGCAGCAACACATCTGCAAAAAGTGTTTTACGAGTCACGTTTTAATGCCTGAATGGTAATGCAAATCCAACCTGAAATAATTAATATACCGCCAATGGGTGTAAGTGGCCCAAACATAAAACCTGCGTGAATGCCGCTTATATTTTGTGTAGCCAATATGTAAATAGAGCCACTAAAAAATAACACACCAAACACCATTAAATATGATGCAACGTTGTATAATTTTATTTGCTTGTCTTTGTTGATGTATGCCAAAACAAATAAAACAATAGCGTGCATTAATTGATATTTTGTAGCCGTATCAAAAGCTGATAATTGATCTACGGTTAAAATACCTTCGTGCATTTTTTGTTTTAAGGCATGTGCGCCTAAAGCTCCAAAAGCTACAGCGGTTGTGCCAAGCAGGCCTGCTATAAATGCGAATTTATTTTTCATTTTGATGTTTTTTTGAATAGAATTTTTTTAGTTCTTCTTTCTCTGTTTTATATTTTAATATGGGTAATAGGTTCAATAAATTTTCTTTATCAATTAAATAATCATAGCCAAACTCAGCTAACTTTTCTTTAGAACCTTCATAATCAAATACAGCTACTATTTTTTCAGTTTGGGAAACGTTTAAACAATTATTGCTTATAAACCACTTAGCATCTTTAACTCTATTTAATTCTATATGATTGTTTTGCAAAATCTTTAGCTCTCTTTCTAAAAGAGAATCTCCAATAATAAACAAACATTTTTCAGGTGCAGGATAATTTTCTATCAATCTATTTTTATCGTCTTTTTCTTTTTGACTATAAATTAAAAAATCTCTCACTCGTGCCGAAGCCTGCTTTTGTTTATTGAGCGTGTCAGCTAAAATTACATTGGTTGAAATAAACCGCAGAGTGTTTTTTCCTTTAACCATTTCAATAGCATACGTAAATTCTAAGTTTCTACAACTGCTTCCATATTGTAAAAGATAAATTTTCGCATTAAAATCACTCAGTTTTTTATCGATAAAAACTATTTTAACAGTAGAAGTATCATTTAACACTTTAACGGCTTTTACAATACTTTGCGCACTATCGTTTATTTTATGATCATTTACGTATAAATAAAATTGATCTCCGTTTTCGCTTATAATAATCACGTTATTTTGTGCTTTTAACAAGCCTAGAATACAAAAGCTAATAACTAAAAAAATACGTGTAAACATCTTGTAAAATTAGGCTATTTTTGCAGCTGTAATTTATTTAAAATGAAAAAAATTTTGGTAATTGGGGCAGGTCGCTCTACGGTTTCGTTAATTGGTTATTTGCTGGATAATGCTGCTGTTTTAAACTGGCAAGTTACTGTTGCTGATATGAGTTTAGATTTAGCAAAAAGCAAAACCCTTGGTCACCCTAACGCGCAAGCCATTCAGCTAGATATTGATAATAACGAACAACGTTTGTCTGAAATTAAAAAAGCAGATTTTGTAATATCTATGCTCCCTGCATCTATGCACCTTTCTGTTATTAAAGATTGTGTTTCTGTTGGGAAACACGTGGCTACGGCTAGTTATGTATCGCCCGAAATGATGGCTTTTGATGAAGAAGCCAAAAAGAAAAATATTTTATTATTAAACGAATGTGGCTTAGATCCGGGCATTGATCATGCTTCAGCGATGAAAGTAATTGATGAAATACAATCTCAAGGCGGAGAAATTACTTCGTTTAAATCATATTGTGGTGGTTTGGTCGCACCTGAAAGTAACGATAACCCTTGGGGCTATAAATTTTCGTGGAACCCAAGAAACGTAGTGGTGGCTGGACAAGCAACGGCT
>JBDTJJ010000373.1:0-3691 GCA_039935895.1 Bacteroidia bacterium
GTGCTTTGAAAAAAGCCTTTGCACCTGAGTTTTTAAATCGTATTGATGATGTGGTTATGTTTAACGCTTTAGATAAAGATGGTATTCATAAAATTATTGATATTGAATTAAAAAGTCTTTACGGACGTATCAACAACCTTGGTTACCAGGTTAAATTGACTGATGCAGCTAAAGATTATATCGAAGAAAAAGGTTACGATCCTCAGTATGGTGCCCGTCCGTTAAAACGTGCGATACAAAAATATGTGGAAGATCCTTTGGCAGAAGAAATGATTAGAAACCCTATTGCAGAAGGTGATCTCATAGAAATTGACTATGATAAAACTAAAAAAGAAATGGTGGTTAACATTAGCAAACCAAAAGAGGTTAAACCAAAAAAGAAAAAAGACGAACCTAAAGATGAGCAGTAAATAATAAAGGGGACGCAAGTCCCCTTTTTAAATTAAAGCCACTAATTGCACAAATTTACACCAATCCATTTGTGAGAATTAGTGAAATTCGTGGCGTTAAAAGACAATAAACATGACAACAGAAAAATTAAAATTAGTAGAATGCCCGCGTGATGCCATGCAAGGCATTAAAGAATTTATACCAACTGCAACAAAAACAGCTTATATAAACAGTTTGTTGCAAGTCGGTTTTGATACCATAGATTTTGGTAGTTTTGTATCTCCAAAAGCTATTCCTCAATTGCAAGATACCGCAGAAGTTTTAAAAGGCTTGGACCTTTCTAAAACAAAATCTAAACTGCTTTCTATTATTGCCAATACACGTGGCGCGCAAGATGCCTGCAATTTTGAAGAGATAAGTTATTTAGGCTTTCCTTTTTCTATTTCAGAAACATTTCAGCAACGCAATACCAATTCAAGTATAGATCAATCGTTAAAAACGGTTGATGAGATACAAAATTTGTGTTCTAAAAATAACAAGCAATTAGTTGTTTACCTTTCTATGGCATTTGGCAACCCTTATGGCGATAAATGGAACAGCGATATTTGTATTACCTGGGCTAAAAAATTGCACGATATGGGCATACGTATTATTGCCCCAAGCGATACCATTGGTAGCTCAACACCTGAAACCATAAATTACTTGTTTTCTAACTTAATACCTGAGTTTACCGATGTAGAATTTGGCGCGCATTTACACTCCACTACCGAAAAAGTGGTAGAGAAAGTGGAAGCAGCTTATAACAGTGGTTGCCGTCGTTTTGATAGTGCTGTGCTTGGTTTTGGCGGTTGCCCAATGGCGACTGACGATTTAACGGGCAACATTGCGACTGAAAGAATGGTAAATTATTTTGTATCTAAAAGCATTGAAACCGGTTTAAATTTAGATTTATTAAACGGAGATGTTTTAAAACAAAGTACGTTGTTGTTTAATCAGTATCACTAGTATTTGCGTTAGGGATTGTAGTGTAAAGCTTTTGTTGTAATCAACAAAACTTGTAACGTAAAGCCCGACGGTTGTACTCAACCGTAACGCCCAAATTAGAATATAGTCTTGTTTAATCTATCAATAACTTTTGCTGTGTGGTATAATTACCCGATGCAATTTTAATAATATACATACCCTTTGCTAAATTACTTACGTTTAGTTGCAGACTGTTTACGTTTTCAATTTGCTGAGAAATTATTTCTTGTCCGATATAATTAGACAGTGTTATAGTTGCCTGTAAAATATTTTTAGAAAATAAAATAGTTACTTTATCATTTGCCGGATTTGGAAAAATAGATAGTTTTATTTGTGATGCTGTAATATTATTTATGCCTGTTAATGCGCAAGTAAAAATAGAATCAGCGTACTCAGGATGGTCTATAAACGGGTTTCGGTTATTTTGAATTTTATAAATAGCGTTGTTGCGATTAATTTCTTTAGCGCTAACTAAATCTTGATGATGCCATTTTAGCAATAAGCAAACAGCCCAAGGTTTAATAAGCGATTTTGTAACAGCATCGCTGCTATCCCAAGCGGCATCTTCGGTCATGTAACGGGTGCTCATATAAAAATAACCGCGGGCTAAATCTCCTTTGTACTCGTTAATAGGTTCAAATACAGTTTGACTATAACCCGTAGAAGTGTTTGGACCTAATTTACCACCGTTTAAAGATGTATAAGTGGGTGCAGAAACTTCGCCATACGGATAATTGCCGCGTTTATTATTAACCCATCCATCCGTTGGATAAATATGAAATAAATCGGTATAAGGGCCTGCAACGCCGTTAAACCAACTCTCAGGCCAAGAGTGCTCTCTGTTATAACAATCAGCTTCGCTATTATAATTGCCGCATTGATTGGTTGAGTAAGTATATGTATAAGGTGGTGTTCCTCCCGGAAGATCTGAGTAAATATCCCAAATTTCATTTCCATTTCTTACATCAGTACTATCGTAAGATGTCCATATTTGAGCGTAAGTAATGGAAGCATTCCCTTTAATAATATTGTGAAGTGCTGTTTTTAAGTTTGCACCTGTTAAACCATTTGCCGTATTATAATAACCGGCTGGTATTTGTGCCAAGCTTACAGAAACTGATAAGCTTAAAAGTAGTAAATATTTATTTTTCATTTTAAAAAGATAAGTTTTTTGTTGCTATAAAGATAACGATTTTACAGTTTATTGTATCTTAATAAAAGACTAATTATCTTTACCAAAAAAATAGTGCACGATATTGAACCATATTATAACTGGCGCCATCTCTACATTTCGGCAGATGATGAGCGATCTCCATTTTATGGACGTGAATACAGCGAAACCGAATTTACCAATAGCATTTATAATTATATTATCCATCCGCAATGGGATGATTTTGGCAGTGAAACGCTTTACATTAAAATACTGTTTGTTGATTATGAAGAGAAGTATTGTTTTATAGAATTAATTGGCGAATGGAACGATGCTATTAGCAATGATATTATGCTGCTAAAGCGTGATATTATAGATGAAATGGCACTTTATGGCATTAATAAATATGTTATTGTTGGCGAAAATATTTTAAACTTTCATTCATCAGATGATAGCTATTACGAAGAATGGTTTGAAGATAATGGCAACGATGGTTGGATTATTTTCCTCAATTTTAGAGCACATGTTTTAAAAGAATTTCAGCAACATAATATTGATTATTACTTTCTTTCGGGTGGCGAGTTAGATGAATTTAATTGGCGACGTTTCAGCCCTGGACAAGTATTTGGAAACCTTCAAAAAATAATTGCAAAACGATTAACTTAGTAGAATGAAAAAAATTGCTGTATTAACCTCCGGTGGAGATGCCCCTGGTATGAACGCCTGCATACGTGCCGTAGTACGTACTGCGCTTTATCACAATTTAGAAATTATTGGTTTTAGGCATGGTTACGAAGGCTTGATCAATAACGAAAACATACAACTTCAACATAAATCGGTTGCCAACATTATACAACGCGGCGGCACTATTTTAAAAACATCTCGCAGTCAGCGTTTTCGTACCGAAGAAGGTTTGCAACAAGCATCTCTTACACTAAAAAAAAATAATGTTGACGGATTAGTTGTTATTGGTGGTGATGGAACTTTTACCGGAGCCATAGCCTTATCAAAAGCTAGTAATATTCCTATTGTTGGTTGTCCGGGTACCATAGATAACGATTTAATTGGCACCGATTTTACCATTGGTTACGATACGGCCATCAACACCGTAATTGATGCGGTTGATAA
>JBDTJJ010000374.1:0-3402 GCA_039935895.1 Bacteroidia bacterium
TGCAATTTATAGCAGCAGGTTCTAAAGCAAAATGTAAAGTCGGCTTGCATTTACCCCAAAACGAGCCATTGCATGATATTTTAATTGCTACCACGCAACAACAAGGCTTAGATTATTATTTACAGCAAGTTATAAAATATTTAAGTGTAGTTTAAAAGAAGTATCAAAAAAAAACTATTTAAATATTTGATATGCCAAAAGACTTGCTACATAAGCTAAAACGCTCATATAAATAAATTGTATGATGGGCCATTTGTACGAGTTTGTTTCGCGTTTTACCACAGCAAGCGTGCTCATACATTGCATAGCAAATGCGTAGAACATAAGCAAACTGAGGCATACAGCAAAATTATAAACTAAGTTGCCCGTTTCGGGATTTTTTTCGCGCATCATTTTTTGGCGAATAGATAAATTATCTTCCTTATCTCCACTTTGGTAAAGTGTTGCCATAGTGCCTACAAATACCTCGCGTGCGGCTATGGATGTAATAAGCGAGATGCCAATTTTCCAATCGAAGCCAAGTGGTTTAATGGCAGGTTCTATAATTTTACCCAAATGCCCTGCGTAAGACGCTTGCAATTTTTGCGTTTCCATACCAATTTTAAGCTCCTTCTTTAGGCTGTCTGAATTGGTTTTGGTTATGGCTTCGGTATAATTTTTATTGATAACATCAAATTCTTTAGGCGGTCCGTATGAAGTTAAAAACCAAAGTATGATAGAGATGATCATAATTACTTTTCCGGCATCTAATAAAAAAACTTTTACTTTATCAAACATGGTGAGCAATACTGTTTTTAACTGCGGAATACGATACACCGGCAATTCCATCATAAAAAAACTACGTTCTTTTGTTTTTAAAATATACTTTAAAACAGCTGCAACAGCAATGGCGACAACAATACCCATTAAATAAAGTGCAGTAAGCAATAAACCTTTTACATCAAAAAAACCAATGCGGTAACTTGATGGAATCATAATACCAATAAGTAAGGTATAAACAGGTAAACGCGCAGAGCAACTCATTAACGGCGTTATTAAAATGGTTACCAATCTTTCTTTTTTGTTGGAGATGGTACGCGTGCTCATAATAGCAGGCACAGCGCAAGCCATTCCACTAATTAAAGGAATTACTGATCGTCCGTTTAAACCAACTTTGCGCATTAGTTTATCCATAATAAAACTTACACGCGCCATGTAACCGCTATCTTCTAAAATACTTATAAAGCCAAACAACAAGGCAATTTGAGGCACAAAAACTACAATGCCACTTAAGCCGGCAAGTATGCCATTGGTAAGTAAACTAGTAAGAAAATTATCGGGTAAATATTGTTTTGCTTTTTGGGTAATGAATGAAAAACCAATTTCTATCCATTGCATGGGGAATTCTGCGAGGTAAAAAATACTTTGAAATATTAAAAACAAAACGCCAATAAAAATAACAAATCCCCAAACAGGATGTGTGATGGCTCTATCCAGCCTATCGGTTGTTTTTAAATCTTTACGTATGGTTGTATAATTTACACAATCGAGCGATATTTTTTTAATTTTTTCAAACCTAAAAAGCATGTCTCTACTTTCAAAACCGGTAAAGAATTTTTGATTATAGATATTTAAATGTTCATCTTTTTCAATATTGCTTCTTTGCTTTAATAACGATGCGTAAATACTTGTTTGGTTTATAAAACGATGCACGCTTTCGGCATAATCTTTATTTACAATAGCTTGTATATTTATTAAACCTTGCTGTGGCTTTACTTCTAACTCAAAGGCAAAAAAAGTTTTTTTAACCTCATCAATTCCTTCGTTTTGCCTTGCGTTGCAGCTAACAACAGGCACTTGTATAAGTTCGGATAATCTCTCTAAATCTATTTCAATGCCGTTTTCTGTCGCAGCATCCATCATATTTAAAACTAATATACATGGTCTGCCTAAATCAATTAACTGCGTGGCTAATAGTAAATGACGTTTTAAGTGTGAAGCATCAACAACAATTAAAATAATATCCGGGTAATCAATGTTTTTTTCATCCATCAAAACAGTAAACGAAACTTGTTCATCTAACGATTTTGGAAACAAACTATACGTGCCCGGTAAATCAATTAACCTAAACCATTGTATTTGTTTTGTAACTGGGTTTTGCGCTTTGCAAACGCCTGTTTTTTTATCTACAGTAACGCCGGGGTAATTTCCTGTTTTTTGATGAAGACCTGTAAGCGTATTAAACAAAGTAGATTTGCCGCAATTGGGATTGCCAACCAAAGCAATTTTTAGCTGTTCTTTTGCTGGAAATTTTTGTTGCAGGGTTTTAAATAAATCAGTGTTTGGCACTTTATTATTTGCTAATAAGTACAAATTGCGCCTCCGATTTACGAAGACTAACCAAGATGCCGTTTACTTCAAACGCATACGGACAACCAAGTGGAGCCACATGTTGCAACGTTATTGTTTCGCCTGGTATGCAGCCCATTTCAATTAATTTTAACGCCAATAAATCGTCAGAAAAACTGCTAATGGTAGCTGATTCTCCTTTTAATAATTGTGCTAAAGTTTTGGTTAAAGCTTTCATCTCTCTTACAAAGATAAACGGTATGCATCATCCTAAAATACCTCATTCGGGGTATATTTTGGGCGTTCCGGCACGGCGTCATTTCGAGCGAAGTCGAGAAACTTTCTGTGCCGTCGGGCTTTACGCTACAAATCCTCGGCGATTTAGCTCATCGATTTTATTTTTTTAATTGCTTCGCAAAATGCTGAAAAAGCATTTCGCCTGTGGGTTTTTCGCTTCAATCCCTAACGCAAACATAAGTCATAAAAAAACCTCGATGATTACACCGAGGTTTTTAATTTTAATTTTTCTATTTTGTTATGATTGCTTCTCTGCTACTTTTTTCTCTTTAACTAATTTGCAAGCATCTAACATTTTTTGAACCGCTTGTTGAGAAAATGGTTCACCTTTAATATCTTCAAACACATACGTTCTATCCCCAAGTTTAGCTATATGGTAAAAATGAAACTCAGATAAATCACCAATACCAGATTCCCACATTAACGTAGTAGCATCATCGGTAATATATTTTTTAAGTTTATTTACATCATCACCAGCAATATCAGCTTTGCGTTGGTTTAAATCACCTGTAGTTTCAATAACAGCTACTTGAAAATCTTTACCAACTTTCATTAAATACTCTCCGCTTGATTGCATAACAGTATCTAACACTCCAGCTGCTGAATCTGGAATTACTACAAACGCGTTCATACCTGTTTTGCTTATATCTATATAACGTGAGCCTGCCGGCGCAACTAAATTTTCATTCTCTTGTTTTTTTCCTCCGCAAGATGCTATCATCAAAACAAGCACAAGAGATAACGTTATTTTTATTATAGATTTCATTTGTTATATAG
>JBDTJJ010000375.1:0-3715 GCA_039935895.1 Bacteroidia bacterium
GCAATCGGACATCAATTTAACAACGATTTTAGTTTAAAAACCGGTAAAATAAATTTCGGTATTATAAATACGTTTTAAGCACGTTCTAATAATTGACTAACTTTGCTGCTCATTTTTGTAAGAGATAAACATGTCAGAAGTCGTAAAACCATACAATCAAAATCAAGGTAAAAAAGAGCAAGTTGCCGAAATGTTTAACAACATTGCTTTTCGTTACGATTTTTTAAACTCACTTTTATCTTTAGGCATACACAAAGGTTGGCGTAAAAAAGCAGTGGCTATTTTAAAAGCTAAACAGCCACAACTAATTTTAGATGTTGCCAGCGGCACAGGCGATTTTGCCATTGAAGCTTTAAAAACAAATGCAAAAAAAGTTATTGGTGTCGATATTTCGGAAGGGATGCTGAATGTTGGGAAAGAAAAAATAAAAAAATTAAACCTCAGTGATAAAATTGAATTGCAGGTGGCTGATGCCGAACATTTACCTTTTACAGATAATTATTTTGATGCTATAACCGTTGGTTTTGGTGTGCGTAATTTTGAAAATTTAGAAATAGGTTTAAAAGATATGTTACGTGTTTTAAAACCTAACGGCGATTTAGTGATTATAGAATTTTCTAAACCCACAGGCTTGTTTAGCTACGTATATAAATTTTATTTTAAACAGATTACGCCTGCTATTGGCAAACTATTTTCTAAAGATCATAGGGCTTATTCTTACTTACCAGAATCTGTTGAGGCATTTCCTTATGGAGAAAAATTTTGCACTATTTTAGCTGCTTGCGGTTACAAAAATGTTTCGTTTAAAATACTTACGTTTGGTGTAGCTTCTATTTATGTGGCTACTAAATAACACTTACTTATTACTAAATTAATGGCAAAAAAAATGGATCTGTTTTAGCAGACCCATTTAATTTAGTAGTATATTTTATGCTAACAAACTTTAACCATCCAACCAAAGGTGTCTTCAATTTTACCTTTTCGTATGCTACGTAATGTTTCATCTACTTTAGGAGAAAACTTGCGGTCTTCTATGGCAGGCAATAAGTAATCTTTATCCTTATAGCCAATAGTTTGTATATGAGCAATAGTTGCCGCAGTACCGGTGCCAAAGGCTTCTTTTAACGTGCCGTTTTCGTGTGCTTCAATAACTTCTTTAATACTTACTTTACGTTCTTCAACATCATAACCCCAAAGGCGCGCTAGTTTTAAAACTGTATCGCGGGTAATTCCTGCTAAAATAGTATCTTCTAAACCTGGTGTAATTAGTTTATTGCCAATTACAAACATCAAATTCATAGTACCCGATTCTTCTACGTATTGATGCGTTTTAGAATCTGTCCAAATTACTTGCTGGTAGCCTTTTTTCTGCGCTAAAATAGTTGGGTATAACGAACGACCATAGTTTCCGCCATTTTTTACAAAACCAACGCCGCCTTCTACCGAACGGAAATAAGCACTTTCTATTAAAACTTTTAATGGCTCGGCATAATACTTACCGGCTGGCGCCATAATAATAACAAATTTGTATGTTTCTGATGGGCGAACACCAATGGCTTCGTCAGTGGCAATAATAAACGGACGAATGTAAAGAGATCCAAACTCATCAGTTGGTATCCATTCTTTATCAATTTTTAATAACTCCATTAAGCCACCCATAAAAATTTCTTCAGGCACTTCGGGCATTGCCATACGTATAGCCGATTTATTTAAACGATGAAAGTTTTCGTACGGACGAAATAAAACGGTTTCATCTTTAACAGTTCTAAAGGCTTTCATTCCTTCAAAAATGGTTTGTCCGTAATGCAGCGCACTAACCGCGTAGCTCATAGGTGCATTGCCATAAGGCTCTATAGATGTTTTACCCCATTTGCCATTATCGTATTCGGCTACAAAAATATGATCGGTAAATACTTTACCAAAAGGCACTTTATTTATATCCTGATCGGCCAACCTGCTTTTGCTAGTTAGTTTCACTTCATCAACTTTTAATTTGGCTTCGCTAATCATTTGTAGTTTAATTTATCTTGCCAAGTAAGCATTTTTTTTGATGAACAACAAATATTTTAGTCAAATTAACTTTAATCAATCATAAAGACAAAAAAGTTAACTTTACACCCGTGATTTTTATCAGACGTTTTTTTTACACGCTTTGGAAATGCTTGTTTTTGGCTGCTTTTTTAAGCATACTAATTATTCTATACCCATTTTTAGTGTTTTTTTTAGCCGATAGAAAACGATATAAATATGCTTTTTTCTGTCAGAAAATTATGGCCAGGTGGATTACCTATTTATCAGGAGTTTATCTTAAAAAGATCTATCAAATTGATCCTAAAGAAATACCACAACCTTGTGTAATTGTATCTAACCACGCATCGTATTTAGATATTATTTTAAGCTACTTCATTATAAAAAAATACTTTGTTTTTATGGCAAAATTAGAACTCAAAAAAGCACCTTTATTCAATATATTTTTTAGAGACATGCAAATTTCGGTTAACCGAGAAAGTAGGTCTAACAGCCACAAAGCCTTTATACGTGCGGGCGAAGAAATTGATGCCGGACACAGCGTTTTTATTTTTCCGGAAGGAACTATTTCATCTAACGGAGTTTTAAAACCTTTTAAAAATGGGCCGTTTAAACTGGCAGTAGAAAAACAAGTACCTATTTTACCCATTACATTTACAAACAATTGGAAGCTTTTACAAAACGGTGGTTTCTTTAAAAGTTTTGGCAGGCCAGGCATATCTAAAGCAGTAATACATGCGCCTATACAAACAAAAGGCCTTACCGAAGAAAATATTGTAAATTTGCGCACACAGGTTTTCACTCTAATAAACGATACATTAAAAACATACCATGAGCAGTAAAATAGACCACAAAACAGTTGATGAAGTTGCCCACTTGGCGCGCCTTGAATTTATTGGCGAAAAAGCAAAAGATGATATGGCAAAGGATATGAATAACATGCTATCTTTTATAGATAAATTAAATGAGCTTGATACCACAGGTGTAGAGCCACTAATTTATATGACAGACGAAGCCAACGTGTTGAGAGAAGATGTGGTTAAAGAAACTATTTCGCAAAAAGAAGCTTTGTTAAATGCGCCTAAAAAAGATAGCGATTATTTTAAAGCACCAAAGGTTATAGACAATAAATAATATATTTGAACAATATTTAGAAGAACCAAAACAATTATAATAATATCTCCAAATGAAAAAAGTAGCTAAATTATGTATCGCGTTAAGCATGCCCGTTGTAGCGTTTGCGCAAAGTGCAAAAGTACAAACCGCGTGGCGTTCTGTGCAAGATTATGAAACCAGCAAAGATGTATCATCTTTAATGAAAGCTAAAGAAGCCATTGATTTAGCCTCTAACAATGAAGAAACTAAAGAAAAAGCAAAAACCTGGTACTACCGTGCCAAAGTTTATTATAATTTATATAAAAATGATTTAGATCAGGAAGAAAAAAAAGTACCGGCAACTGTTACCAATAAAAATGATAGATTGACAAAAGCATACGGAGCAGTATCTACCGCAAATTATGAAGAAGCTGGTAAGGCAACCGAAAAAGCTGTTACGCTTGATAAAGATAAAAATTACTTAAACGATTTAGGAATGCTTGGCATGCAAATGTTTGGCGATGTAAGCAACTTAGCCATTGGCAAATACAATGCAGGAAAATACAAAGAAGCTATGGAGTTTTTTGAAGGC
>JBDTJJ010000376.1:0-6447 GCA_039935895.1 Bacteroidia bacterium
CGCCAGAGAATTGCGTTATAATTGGTTTGCCGAATTACTGACCGAACACCATTTTGACTACTTACTTACAGCGCATCATGCAAACGATAATATAGAAACTTTTTTTATTAATTTGCTTCGAGGCTCCGGCATCAATGGTTTAAAGGCAATTGTACCTAAAAAGGATAAAATTGTTCGTCCCTTATTATTTGCCACACGTGCCGAAATAGAAACCTACATTGCAAAAAATAATATTTTATTTAGAGAAGATAGCAGTAATAAAGAAGAAAAATACCTGCGCAATCAGCTGCGTTTACAGGTAATTCCGACTTTTAAAAAATTAAATCCTTCGTTTGAAAAAACTATTTCTAACGAGATAGAAATTCTGCAAGAAGCAAATCTTATTATTAAAAAAGAGGTAGAAAAACAACGTAAAAAACTACTTATAAAAGCAGGCAATCTTTTTAAAATCGACATTAAAAAACTTAAAAAAACAACGGCTGCTAAACTTATCTTATTTGAATTAATAAGCGACTTTAACTTCAATTCTTCACAAGCTAATGATATTTACCACGCGATGGAAGGCCATTCGGGAAAGGCGTTTACAAGCAACACACATATCCTCATAAAAGATAGAGATTTTTTATTGATCAAAAAAAATGATAAAAAAATCACTAAAGAATTCCTCATTAAAAAAAATGATTCTGAAATTACAATACCTATAAAATTGAGCATTTCTTTTATAAATGGAAATTTAGATTCTATTCCTAAAAAAGATTTTACTGCAAATAAAGCCTTTATAGATGTCGATAAAATTTCATTTCCGCTAACCGTAAACGGCTGGCAAATTGGCGATAAATTTAAACCGCTTGGCATGACGGGTTTTAAAAAAGTAAGCGATTTTTTTACGTCGCAAAAAACCACTCATTTCGATAAGCAAAACCAATACATTATTCGTTGCAAGGCAGATATCGTATGGCTTGTAGGCCAGCGTGCCGACGATAGATTTAAAGTAACCCAATCCACAAAAAAAATAGTAGTCATTACTTTTAATGCTACTTAAAACCCCACTAACTCTTCGCTATTAACTAACCCCTAAAATAGTATATTTGCAAAATTATGAGCAAACGTTTAAAAATTGTCTTACTTATTGTTATTGGTATTTTATTGGCCGATCAGCTAATTAAAATTTATATAAAAACCCATTTTGCTATGGGCGATGAATATTTTATTTCCTCTTGGTTTCGCATTCATTTTACCGAAAACCCAGGCATGGCATTTGGTATGGAATTTGGCGGTTTTTGGGGTAAATTAGCCTTAAGCGTTTTTAGAATTTGTGCTGCCATTTTTGGCATTTATTACCTACGTCAAATCATTATTAAAAAATATCATATTGGCTATGTAGCCGCCATTGCTTTTGTATTTGCGGGCGCTGTGGGCAATATTTTAGATAGTATGTTTTACGGTGTATTTTTTAGCGACAGCAACAATTTTGAAATTGCTCGTTTTTTGCCTGTTGAAGGCGGTTATGCGGGCTTTTTACACGGTAGGGTAGTGGATATGTTTTATTTTCCTATAGTTGAAGGTAATTTCCCTACGTGGTTACCAATTTGGGGTGGCGAAGATTATATGTTTTTCAGACCTATTTTTAATTTGGCCGATGCTTCTATTTCAACCGGTGTAATTTTAATTTTACTGTTTCAAAAACGTTTTTTTAAAGAAAATCAATTAGCCGAAAACCCAGTAGAATCAACTCAACCAACAGAGCAAGAAAATAATTCTATTTAAAATTTGGGCGTTACGGCTCTTCGTCATTTCAATCGAAGTCGAGAAATATCTTACGCCGTCGGGCTTTGTGCTACAAATCCTCGGAGATTACGCCTGTGGGTTTTTCGCTACAATCCCTAACGCAAATTAAACCTCAAACTCTAATACGTGCGAATTGTTTTGAAGTATAGTAATTAACTTATGATGGTTTTTTTCCGGACCTTTTACCGTGTGTGTATAGGTTATTGTATCGCCTATTTTATGTCGATAAACGCAAGTACCTTTTAAATGACTTTCTTTGAAAAAATGACCTACTTCTTCCGCATTAAACTTTTGGCAGGCTACCGTTATCTTGTAAACCTTTTCTCTGTTAAATTGGTCTATAAACCCTTGTAGCCAAATAAAGCCTAATAAAATAATCATAACAACTACAACAGCACTAATAGCTATACCATATTGCCCGGCACCTATTGACATGCCTATTGCTGCTGCAACCCAAATAGTTACTGCGGTTGTTAAGCCCTTTACCGAATTGCCTTCCTTGAAAATAGAACCTGCACCTAAAAAACCAACACCCACTACAATATTACCTACTACGTGATAATCTTTTCCGTCGGCAATAAGACGAGAAAGCATAGTAAATAAAGTTGCACCAACCGTTACTAAAATAATGGTTCTAAAACCAGCATTTTTATTGTTGTATTCGCGCTCGGCGCCAATAATACCGCCAGCTATAAGCGATAAAAAGAGTTTTAAAACATCTTCGTGCGAAAAATTTAATTCCATTTTGTAAGATTACAAATTCTGTTTAATAAAGGTTAACATTTTTGTATATAAATGCAAACGGGTATTCCCACCGTTTATACCATGGTTTTTATTGGGATAAGCCATAAAATCAAAAGGAATGTTATTATCTATCAAAGCTTTTTCCATCTCCATACTGTTTTGAAAATGTACATTATCATCTGCCGTTCCGTGTATTAAAAGATATTTTCCTTTTATGTTTTTGGTAAAATTTACCGGAGAATTTTCGTCATAGCCTTTTGGGTTTTCTTGTGGTGTGCGCAAAAAACGTTCGGTATAAATGTTATCATAATAGCGCCAATTGGTTACTGGTGCAACCGCAATATTGGCTTTAAAATAATCTGCTCCTTTGGTAATTAATAAAGAGGATAGATATCCACCAAAGCTCCAACCCATAAAACCAATGCGGTTTTTATCTACATAAGACTGACCGCCCATATACTTCGCCACTTCAATTTGATCAATAGTTTCTAATTTGCCCAATTGCATATAAGTTGCATCTTTAAATTTTTTACCTCTAAATTGTGTACCTCTGTTGTCAACACAAACAACTATATACCCTTGTTGACAAAGCAGTTGATGCCAAACATAATCGTAAACCTCGTACTTATTGTTACACATATTTCTTCCTGGACCACCATACGAATATTGAAATACAGGGTACTTTTTGGAAGCATCAAAATTAGTGGGTTTCATCACCCAACCATTTAGTTCAACACCTTCCGAAGTTTTTAAAGTGAAAAATTCTTTTTTGGTTAAATCATATTGTGCTAATTTATCTTTCAGTCTATTATTGTCTTCTAAAACTTTTATCAGTTTACCATTTGCGCTATGCAACTCATAAACGGCAGGTGTATTTGCATTGCTAAACGTGCTTACATAATATTTAAAACTTTTACTAAAATCGGCTTCTGTTGTACCTTTTGCAGGAGATAATTTCACTTTCTTTTTCCCGTCTAACGAAATAGAATACAAATCTTTTTCGGTGGCAGAACTTTCGCTTGAAGTATAAAATAATGTTTTGCTTGTTTCATTAAAGCCTTTAAATTCTATCACCTCCCAATTTCCTTTTGTTATTTGATTAATAAGTTTACCTGCAAAATCGTAATGATACAAATGGTTAAAGCCATCTTTTTCGCTGCTCCAAATAAAGCCTTTATTTTTTTCTAAGAAAGTTAAATCATCTGTTATATCAATGTATGTAGTATTTTCTTCCGATAAAATAACTTTAGTTGAACCCGTGTTAGCATCGGCAAATAATAATTCTATTTTATTTTGTAAACGATTCATACGCTGAATAGAAAGTGTATTGGCGTCTTTAGTCCATATAATTCGAGGAATGTAAATATTTGTTTCAGAACCTATATCAACTTTGGTGGTTTTTTTAGATGCTAAATCATAAATAAAAACACTAACAATAGAATTGTCTTCGCCTGCTTTTGGGTATTTAAATTTATACTCTTCAGGATATAAACCTTTGTAGATAGGCATTTCAAACTCTTTTACTTTTGTTTCATCAAAACGAATAAATGCAATTTTTGTTCCGTTTGCATTCCAACAAAAAGCTTCAGCTTTGCTAAATTCTTCTTCATAAACCCAATCTGCCCAACCATTTTTTATTTTATTTTTTTCGCCATCAGTAGTAATTTGTATTTCGTTAGTATTATCTAAATCTTTTATAAAAAGATTATTGTCTCTTACAAAAGCCACTTTGTTGCCAATAGGTGCGATAGTGGCAAACATTTGTTTACCGTTATCCGACAGGTTTTTTAATTTGCGTGTTTTTAAATCAAAAACATAATAAGTTGCGGTACCAGAATGACGATATATCGGTTCAAAATCATTTTTTAATAAAAGTTTTGTTTCATCCTCGCTGAATGAATAATCATCCATTTTTATTAATGGAGTTTTATTTTCTTGATTGATAATAAGTCTATCGCTTGTACGTTCATTAATTTCACTTGGTTTAACTAATACTTCAACATACTTACCTGTCTTTAGTTCGTATTTAACTAAATTACCTAAACTATCAAAATCTGTATAATGTAAGCCATCGTTCATACTATTAAAGCCTTCAAATTTAACCGGGACAAAAACTTTATCTTTCCATATTTCTTCTAAGGTTATTTGTTTTTTTTGAGCAAACACTCTAACAAAACAAAATATTAAAGAAAGCGTTATAATTTTTTTCATATTTAATTATTTTATGTCAGGTGCTACGTAATCAATTCCTTTACCTTCTAGCTGGTAAAGTTTAAATGAGTTTACTTTTATAATGAAAGGTTCCTTTTTTATGTTCCAAAAGTAACAAACAATTGTTTTTGCGCCTAAAGGTAAATTACCAGATGTTAAGCTATAAGATAAATTTTTACGTTGATTCAAATCATCGCCCGACCAATATAAAGGATAGCGTTTGTACGTAATTACCTGCCCTGCGCTATCATTAATTTGCAGCACCATCCATATATTTGACGGCACGGGTATTTGCTTTATATCAAAATTAAGTTCTGCAACCACGGGGTTTATGTTGGTTGTTGTATCTGTTTTTGCGTACACATTTTTAAACTCTTCATCTTCTGTTTCAACTATATTACTTTTTAATTCACTTAATAAAATGCGTTTAATTTTTTCTTTTCTTTTTAAAAGGACAAATCCCCAATCAGGTTCGCTATCAATTACATCGTAATAATTTTGATAATTGTTGTCAATTCCATTTCTGGCAATATAATAATCGCAATTCATTTGCATAACTTCGGTTGGGTCGGCCGGGTTTAAGTAACCACCGTTTCTGTAATTCATAAAGCCATAAAACAACTCACGCACACGGTGTCCGCCAATGGTAATTCTTTCTGAGGACTTATTTTGTTCTTTTACCAATGTATCATAAAAATGCTGTGGAATAGTTTCATAAACAGATAACGAATGCTTTCTGAAATTTACATTACAAGCAAAATGTATAATGATGACAAGCGAAATAAACAATAAAACAGATGAGTTTACTATGAATGGAAGTCTATCAAATGTGAAGCATATGAGTAACACAAAAAATAAATAAAAAAACAAACCTGTTCTGTCTTCCGGATAATTTACATGCATTAGCTTGTGCATTAAATAAAAACCAATTGCTAAAGAACTCAGCACAAATGCCATTAATAAAGATGAAGAAGGCTTTTTTAGTTGCTGTAAAATTTTTAAGAAATTATTTTTATTTATATAAACAGTAAGCAGTAACGTAATTACAAAAAAGGAAACCAATGTGTATTTTATAGCGGGATTTGAAAAGCCAATCAACAAATCTAATAGCGTTACAAAAGTTACTTTCCAATAACTTTCTCCTGCGCCATAATACAAAGCGCCTTTATCTTGTAAGTAGAAGGAAAACGACAACCAATAATATACCGCCATAAAATGCAATAGCCAAATTATGATAGTTGATAGTGTAAACAATTTTTTATTGGCTAATTGTATAATTAGTAGAATAACGCTAAGTAAAGCAACAACTATAATTAAAATTAAATTAGCACTCATAGCCAATTGAAATAGCAAAAGAGTAACTACAAATAATTTTCTATTGGATGTGTTATTTATATAATCTAAAAGTGCGGCAATGCTCATGGTTAATAAAGCCATAGATAAGCCGTAGCCTCGGCAAGCACTAAAAAAACTAAGCCAATGAAAAGAGAATAATAAAGCGGTTGTAATAAATATTTTTGAACCAACTTGCTGCACATGCTTCGAAATTTTATACGTCGCAAAAATTAAAATCAAATAGCCAAGTAAGTTTGGTAAGCGTAACGAAAAAGGAGAAGAGCCAAATAAATGAAAACATACATTACTTAAAAAACTATTCAATACATGGTTATTGGCATCTGTATTAGAATAAAATGGCATATAATT
>JBDTJJ010000377.1:0-5424 GCA_039935895.1 Bacteroidia bacterium
TTTCTACACACAACATGGGTTCGGTTGAAGAGCTTTGCGATAATATTGCGCTAATAAATAAATCTGAAAAAATATTAGATGGTGCAGTAAAAGATATTCGCAAGGCGCATCGCTCTAATATTTATGATATAAATTTTAAAGGAAACTTAATGGGCTTTACCAATGCTATGTGGACTGGCGGCGAATTACTTGAAAAAAGTAGCGACGGCGATGTACACGATATTCGTATAAAAATGACTGGCACACACAAACCAAATGATTTGCTGCAAGCCGTTATGCAGGTAGCTGAAATAAATTCGTTTAAAGAAGTGATACCTAGCATGAACGATATTTTTATTGCAAAAGTAAGCGCGCAACAAGTTGTAGGTACACAATCTAATTTTACTGAATAAATTAATTTAAACTCGTCATTCCGAACTTGTTTCGGAATCTCAAAATAAATAGATGCTGAAACAAGTTCAGCATGACACCAAGAAAAAAAATGGACAATGAATAAAACACTTTTAATTATTTGGAGAGAATATTTTGAACGTATCAGAAAGAAAAGCTTTTTGGTTATGTCGGTACTTGGTCCGGTTTTAGTAGCAAGCGGTTTTGCGCTAATGATTTGGCTTGGCAATGCCGATAAAACAGAGCAAAAAGTTTTGGTAATAGATAAATCTATGGCGTTTTATAAAAACTTGCCTGATAATGATTTTGTCCGTTTTTATTATCCAGATATAGATTTAACCGAAGCTCGTAAAAACTTTTATAAAACAGATTATACCTGCATTTTGTATATACCCTATAGTGTGGCACAAAGTAGTAATTCGCCTATTAAATTATTCTATAAAAAAACACCTGGTTTTGCGGTTACCCAATACATAAGCAATGTAATGGAAACAAAGTTGTATGAGTTTAAACTGGCGGCAAACAACATTAATCCAACAGTAATTAAAAACGCCCGACAAAACATCCAACTGCTAAAAGAAAAAATAGAAGAAAACGGAGAAAGCAAAGAAAGTAAAACCGATGCCATTAGTGTAATAGGTTTTGGCTGCGGATTTTTAATATTTATTTTCTTAACTATATACGGCGCACAAGTTATGCGTAGTGTAATGGAAGAAAAAACAAGTCGTGTGGTTGAAATTATTATTTCAAGTGTGCGTCCGTTTCAATTAATGATTGGTAAAATTTTGGGTATTGCACTTGTTGGTATTACCCAATTTTTAATTTGGATTGTGTTAAGCACTATTTTAACAACAGCCGTATCAACCACCTTATTAAAAAAGATAACGGCTGATGCCAACGTACAAAAAGAACAACAAGAAGTTGTTTATAAACAAGGCAGTAACACCAATTTAAAAGCACTGCAAAAAACCGATAGCAGGCTTGAAGCCATTGCCATGATAAACGATTTAAAAGGCGTTGATTTTACAGCCATTATTATTTGCTTCTTTTTATACTTTTTAGGAGGATACTTGTTTTATAGCGCATTGTTTGCTGCAGTAGGTTCTGCTATTGATAGCGAGAGCGATACACAGCAATTTATAATGCCTATAACGTTGCCTTTAATAATTGGCTATATGATGTCGATTAGTGTAATGCAAAACCCTGAAGGTAATATTGCATTTTGGGGTTCTATGATTCCTTTTACATCTCCCATTGTTATGCTGGTTCGTTTACCACAGGGTGTGCCGCTATGGCAACTAATAACATCTTTATCTTTATTAATTGGAGGTTTTATGTTTACCACCTGGATTGCCGGAAGAATTTACCGTACCGGAATTTTAATGTATGGTAAAAAAGTTAGTTGGAAAGAAATGATTAAATGGATTTCTTATAAAGGCTAATGCTTAAACAGTGTTTATATATAAGTTTAGCATGTGTACTTCCGTTTTTTGTTTTTGCACAAAGGCAAAAAGCGGGCGAACCTAAACTTTGTTATACACGTATTTCATTTGGACCAGCCATTGGTTTATACAGCAACAATACTTTTCATACCGCTAATACAAGACCTGGTGTAGCCATTGGCGCATCTGTTTTAGAAGAAGTCCATCTTTACAAAACGGTTTATTTTGTAGGCGGATTGGAATATATGTACAATAGTTTATCATTTAACTCCTACTATTTTGAACCCGGCTACCAATACCTTTACAATGGTAAATTTGATTACAACTACACATTAAAAATGCAAGAAGCCCGTGTAAATTTAATGTTACGCTTTGTTGCCGGCGATGAAACTAAAAATAATTTCACTGCGTATTTAGAAACCGGTTATGTGTTGCGCTGTTTATTAAATACACAAATGCAGGTTGTATCAGATTTAACAGGAGATAAATTTTTTACCGGCACCACCACCCGTGCTGATTACCAAGGTAAAACGATAAAAGGTAATTTTTCGTCGGGGTTTAAAATTAACGGAGGCTTGCAGCATAATTATTTACGCTCTCATCGTGCCTGGTTTATACAACTTACGTATATGCAAGGCTTGGCAGGCATGTTAGTGCATGAAGATTTTATGCCGGCATCTATCATTATAAAAAGTGCATTTATACAACTGGGTTTAGGTTATAAATTTTAAAAAAAACGCAATTTGCGTCGCCCTTATTTATTAGCCAATATTTTAGCCACGTATTTACCTATAATATCAAACTCTAAGTTTACAATGGTATTTATATGTATATTTTTAAAGTTAGTATGCTCAATAGTATAAGGAATGATGCAAACCGAAAAAGTATCATCTTGAGAATTTACAACTGTAAGACTAACACCATTAACGGTAATACTTCCCTTCTCTACTGTTAAGTTTCCTTTGCTTGCATCGTATTTAAAAGTAAACATCCAGCTTCCGTTTAAATCCTTCACTTCAACACAAGTAGCCGTTTGATCTACATGCCCTTGCACAATATGTCCATCAAACCGACCGTTGGCAGGCATACAACGTTCTAAATTTACAACATCGTTTACTTTTATGGCGGATAGATTTGTTTTATCTAAGGTTTCTTTAATAGCGGTTACTTTGTAGATGTTGTTGTTGATTTCTACCACAGTTAAGCACACCCCATTATGCGAAACGCTTTGATCTATTTTTAATTCGTTGGTAAATGCACAAGAACAATAAATATGTAAATTATCTTGTTCGTGTTCTAATTTTTCTACCTTGCCTAAAGCTTCAATAATTCCTGTAAACATGATGTAAAGATAAAGCTATTTCTGTTTTCTTTCTTTAAAGTAAGTAATCAAAACGGGGATGCTGGTTACTACTATTAATCCAATTACAATATAACCTAAGTAATCTTTTGTTTGCGGAAATTTAGCACCTAAAAAATAACCAATACCAGCTACAGAACCAATCCAGCAAAAAGCACCCATTATATTATAAAGCATAAATTTTTTAAAATCTACTTTAATTACGCCTGCCAGTATGGGCGCAAAGGTGCGTATAATAGGTAAAAACCTGCCTACAAAAAGGGTTTTTCCCCCATGCTTTTCGTAAAAACTTTGTGTGACTTCTAAATGACTCTTTTTAAAAAAGAAACTATCAGGGCGATTATAAAGGTTAGCTCCTACCTTTTTACCAAATAAATAACCAACGGTATTACCCACTATGGCTGCAAGGCTCATAAATAAAATAAGTTGCGTAATACTTATATTTAATGTTGATTGATTTGTTGCACAAATCAATCCACTGATAAAAACCAGACTATCTCCCGGTAAAAAAAAACCAATTAATAAACCTGTCTCTGCAAAAATGACAAAAAGCAATAAAGGCAAACCTAGTTTGATAATAGATTCTGGATTTGTAAGTTCTTTAAAAAACTCTATTGCCTGATGCATGCTTCAAAGAAAAATGATTGTTTCTATTTAATGATTTTTTTATTAATTCATAATGAAAACTGTATCCGGAAAGGGACTCGAACCCTCACACCTTACGGCATACGCACCTCAAGCGTACTTGTATACCAATTCCAACATCCGGACATTAATAAAATAACTCATACAAAGATGCATTTTTAAAACACGCTGTATCTCTATAAAAATAAAAAACCGTTCCTTTTGCAAGAAACGGTTTTTATAAACTAAACTGTTATTATTTTTTAGCAGCCGGTTTTGCAGCAGCGGCCGCAGCAGGTGCAGCAGCTTTAGCAGCAGGCGCAGCAGCTTTAGGTTCTTCAACCACGTTACGAGACATTGCCACACCAACAACACTAATGTTTTTTGGGTTTAAGATCTCAACACCGTCAATTTTAATATCGCCAACAGCAATAGTTTTACCTAATCCTAAAGTTTCAATATTTAAATCAATTTGGCCTGGCAATTTGTTTGCCATACCTTTAACTTTTAACATGCGTTGTTTAAAGTTAAGTTTTCCACCAGCTTTAACACCTTCACTTTGTCCGTGCAATTTAACAGGCACATTCATCGTTACAGCTTTTCCTTCTGTAATTTCTAAAAAATCTACGTGAAGCAATTTGTCGGTAAGTTTATGGTATTGCGCCTCTTGTAGAATTGCTTGTGTTTTTTTACCGTTAATATCAATTTCAATAAAACAAATTTCAGGCGTGTAAATAATGTGCCTAAAAGCTGTTTCATCTGCACTAAAATGTGTTTGATCTTTACCACCATAAAGTACGCAAGGCACTTTACCTGTGTTACGCAAGCTAGTTGCGTTTACTTTTCCTACGTTCGCTCTTGGCGAACCGCTCAATGTTACTACTTTCATTAGTATTTATTTTTTGTGAGTGTTTCAAAAGTCCCGCTTACTTTTTACGCACTCTGTTTATTTATTTTACGGGCTTAATTTCTAAACTATAAAATGAGAACTGATAGATTCTAAATGTTCAATATTATAAATTACTTTGGCAAATAAATCTGCCACCGATATTACTTTAATTTTTCCAACACTCTTATTTTGAGGAATGGTATCTGTTACAATTAATTCCGTCAATTTAGAGTTTTCAATATTTTCAATGGCTTTGCCAGATAATACTCCATGTGTACAAACCGCACGCACACTAAGTGCACCGCGTTCCATCATCATATCAGCAGCTTTGCAAAGCGTGCCGCCGGTATCAATTAAATCATCAACCAAAACAACATTACGACCTTCAATTTCTCCAATAGCCGTTATGTGATCTACTACATTAGCTTTTGTACGCTGTTTATAGCAAATAACTATTTCGCATTTTAAATACTTTGCGTACGCATTTGCACGTTTGCTACCGCCCATATCTGGGGCTGCAATGGTTAAATTTGGCAAATTTAATGCCTGAATGTGTGGCATAAATAGGGTAGAAGCGTATAAATGATCAACTGGAACGTCGAAAAAACCTTGTATTTGATCGGCGTGTAAATCCATGGTCATAACGCGAGTAGCGCCTGCAACGGCTAACATATCGGCCACTAATTTAGCGCCAATAGCAACACGTGGCTGGTCTTTTC
>JBDTJJ010000378.1:0-5697 GCA_039935895.1 Bacteroidia bacterium
AAGCGATAAACTATTAAAATGTTATTTTTGCACCCATGAACCAAGAAGATTTATTTAAAAACCTTATCTCGCACTGTAAAGAGTACGGATTTATTTTTCAAAGCAGCGAAATTTATGATGGATTAAGTGCTGTTTACGATTACGGACAAAACGGAACTTTACTAAAAAATAACATCCGTCAGTATTGGTGGCAAAGTATGGTGCAACTAAATGAAAATATTGTGGGCATAGATGCCGCTATTTTTATGCATCCAACAACCTGGAAAGCAAGCGGACACGTAGATGCTTTTAGCGATCCGTTAATTGATAATAAAGACAGTAAAAAACGTTACCGTGCTGATGTGTTAATTGAAGAACATGTTGCGAAGATTGAAGATAAGATCAATAAAGAAGTTGAAAAAGCAGCCAAGCGTTTCGAGAATTTTGATGCAGAGATGTTTAAATCAACAAACGGACGCGTTAAAGAATATCAAGATAAAATTGATGCTATTAACGACCGTTTTAAAACCGCTTTAAATGATAATAATTTAGAAGAGGTAAAACAAATTATTGTTGATGCTGAAATTGTTTGCGCAGTAAGCGGTAGTAAAAACTGGACAGATGTGCGTCAGTTTAACTTAATGTTTTCTACCCAGCTTGGCTCTGTAGCTGATGATAGCAACACTATTTATCTTCGTCCGGAAACAGCGCAAGGTATTTTTGTAAATTTTTTAAATGTGCAAAAAACAGGACGCATGAAAATTCCGTTTGGTATTGCACAAACAGGTAAAGCGTTTCGTAATGAAATTGTAGCACGTCAGTTTATTTTCCGTATGCGTGAATTTGAACAAATGGAAATGCAATTTTTTATTCGTCCGGGTACGCAAAAAGAATGGTACGAACACTGGAAAGAAACGCGTTTAAAATGGCATAACGTCTTAGGAATTGATCCAAAGAAAAAACGTTTTCATGATCATATAAAATTAGCGCATTACGCAGATGCTGCTTGCGATATTGAATTTGAATTTCCGTTTGGCTTTAAAGAATTAGAAGGTATTCATAGCCGTACCGATTTTGATTTACGGAACCACGAACAATTCTCAGGTAAAAAACAACAATATTTTGATCCTGAATTAAACCAAAGTTACACGCCTTATGTAATTGAAACATCTATTGGTTTAGACAGGATGTTCTTAGCTATAATGGCATCTTCATTGAAAGAAGAAAAGCTGGAAGATGGTTCAGAACGTGTTGTGTTATCTATTCCTGCGGCTTTAGCTCCAATTAAAGTTGCCGTGTTTCCTTTAATGGGTAAAGATGGTATGCCTGAAAAAGCCATGGAGATTATGAACATGCTTAAGTATGATTATAATTGTACGTACGAAGAAAAAGATAATATTGGCAAACGTTATCGTCGCCAAGATGCAATTGGTACGCCTTATTGCATTACGGTAGATCAACAATCATTAGAAGACAATACCGTAACCATTCGTGATAGAGATACCATGAAACAAGACCGTGTGGCTATTGATGCTATTCCAAATTTAATAGCAAATAAAGTAAGTTTGAAAACTTTATTGAAGAAACTGAATTAAAGTTTGCCATGAAATCAACCGCTAAAACAGTAGAAGAATACATAGACGAACTTGCCGATGATAGGAAGCAAGCTATTACTGAGCTGCGTAAGGTTATCAAAAAAAATTTGCCAAAAGAATTTAAAGAAGAAATGAGTTATGGCATGATTGGTTATGTTGTGCCGCATTCGTTATATCCTAAAGGCTATCATTGCAACCCAAAACTTCCGTTGCCATTTATAAATTTAGGTTCTCAAAAAAACTTTATAGCCTTGCACCACATGGGCGTTTATGCCGATACAAAATTGTTAGATTGGTTTATAAGCGAATATGCTAAACAAGTTGCAACTAAATTAGATATGGGAAAAGGCTGCATACGCTTTAAAAAAATGGATCAAATTCCGTACAAACTTATTGGCGAATTAGTTACTAAAGTAAGTGCGGCACAATGGATGGCTGTTGCTGATAAGTGGCATAAAAAATAAATTTAATTTACGTAATTACTTTTAACTAAGCACTTCGGTGTGTTCCAAATTTTTAATTTCTGGACAGGAATAAGCACATTATTACAATCAACGTATTGCCCTTGTGAATTTCGTTTCATGATAAAAGCACCGCCGTTTTTTATAAGCGTAATGATTTTTTGTTTTATTTCTTCAGTCGATAAATTTTTTACTTCTTTTCTAAGTGATAAAGCAATATTGTTGTTGGCTAAATCCATTACGGTTGAAAGTGAATCGGCTAATTCTCCGTCTTCATTTAAATTGTGTAAAAACATCCAGTAATTAGCTTTCTCATGTGCTTTGCCAAGCTTACGCAACTTGTTTGCTTTTACAAATTTACTGAAGTAGGCCATAGCAAACGTATGCCTGAATGCATCCAACTTCCCGCCGTTTTCAAAAGCATCTAACGAATTTTGTTGTTTTACTTCTTTAACAACCGCATACATTTCAGTTTGATGTTTCTTTATTTTAATGGCTGCGAACGGATGGCAAATAGCCCAACGTTTTTCGTATTTACTAAGGTGATGAAATGTTTTAGTTTGGGCATACATAATTTCTTTGCAGAAAAGAAAAATAAAAAATAAAAAAATATTTCGTGAAAACATTAACGTAAAAATACCTGAAAAATAAATACTTTCATACATCTGTTTTAAAATGAAATTCGGACGATTAGAAAACATAGATGCTGTTGATTTTAGTTTGCCTCCCGATCATATAGGTATTAAAAAAGTATTGGGCGGTAAACGAAGCGAACATGTGGGAGCTTATGTAGGTTCTGTTGTTTGGGCAGATGAAAACTTGGCAAAGAAAATTTATCCGGATAGAGCTGGCTCTAAAAACTATGTAAAATATTACGGCAAACAATTTAATACTATTGAATTAAATGCAACGCATTATCGTATACCGGATAAAGAAACCGTGAAACGCTGGGCAGATGCAGTTCCTGAGGGATTTAAGTTTTGCCCGAAGGTGCATGAATCTATTAGTCATACGCAAAATATTAGTCAGAGTATAGAAGCGGCACAATATTTTAATGAAACGATACAAGCTTTTGGAAATAAACTGGGCACTTCTTTTTTACAATTGCCCCCTACTTTTAATACCAAAGGTTTAAATTATTTGTTAGATTTTTTGGATAGAAACCCAATAAGAAAGTTAGCTATTGAGCTGCGCCACGAAAGTTGGTTTGAAGCCGGTAATGAAGAATTTAAAGTGCTTTGCAATTACTTGTATAAAAACAATATTTCGTTAGTGATAACCGATGTAGCGGGCAGGCGTGATGTAGCGCATCAACGCTTGACAAACAAAACGGCTTTTATTCGTTTTGTGGGAAATGATTTACACTCAACTGACTATGTACGCATGAATGAATGGGTGCAACGCATTAACGATTGGGTGCAACAAGGCTTGGAAGAATTTTATTTTTTTATGCATAGTCCGGATAAAGGATTGACAGCCGAGTTGAGCATTTATTTTATTAATAGATTAAATAAAGTGGTGGGATTAAATATGAAAACACCTAAAATAAAAACCAATGAAGGAAGTCAGTTGGATATGTTGTAATTTTACTTACCTTTGGCGTTAGTAACGCAAGAAATACTATGCTAATTTCATTTGGAAATAAAGAGACTAAAAAGATTTGGGATGGCGAGCGAGTTAAAGGTTTATCAACCGGGTTGCAGGAAATTGCAAGAAGAAAATTGAGGATGCTAAATAACTCACAAAATTTGACAGACCTATTAATTCCACCGGCAAATAGACTTGAAAAACTGAAAGGGAATTTAAAAGATTTTCATTCTATTAGGATTAACGACCAATGGCGAATAATTTTTAAATGGAATAATGGCAATGCAGAACAAGTAGAAATAATAGATTATCATTAAAATAGTGTGAAATGAAAAAATTAAGAAACATACATCCTGGTGAAATTCTGTTAGAAGAGTTTCTTTTGCCTTTAGAGATTAGCGCTTACAGGCTTTCTAAAAACATTGGAATTCCACAGACACGTATTTCTGAAATTATAAAAGGAAACAGAAGAATTACAGCTGATACTGCTTTAAGATTTTCTAAATTTTTTGGCAACAGCGCTAAGTTTTGGCTTGGACTACAAGATGATTTTGACATTGAAGAAGAGAATACGAATAAAAAAGCCGAGTTAAAAGCCATTAAACAATATACACACGCAACTTAAATGCGTTAGTATAATCTTCTCTTTTCATCATGCTGAACAAGTTCAGCATCTTCAAAAATTTTGAATATGAGCATGGGATTCCGAAACAATTTCGGAATGACGCGTTGGGTGTAATTGCGTTAGGGATTGTAGCGGATAGCCTTTTTGTACTCGAAAAGCTATAAGCGGAAAGCCCGACGGCGAAAGAGATGTTCCTCCTCGAAATGACAACACGCCGGAACGCCCATACTTCGACAAGCTCAGTATGACAATTAAAAGTTACCCCCCCTAACCTCTCCAAGAAGGGGAATAAAATTTACAAACGCTGAGAAACCTTTACCACCATTTGGTTTTTCCAGCTGGCAAAAGTACCGGCAATAATTTGTTTACGTGCTTCGCCCACTAACCACAAATAAAAACCAAGGTTGTGTATGCTGGCAATTTGCATGCCCAACATTTCATCGCAAGCAAATAAATGGCGTAAGTAGGCTTTGCTATATTGGGCATCTGCAAAACAATCGCTTTCAGGATCGAGAGCCGAAAAATCTTTTTTCCATTTTTCGTTTTTGATGTTCATAATACCGTTGCGGGTAAATAACAAGCCGTGTCGCGCGTTGCGCGTAGGCATTACGCAATCCATCATATCAACACCAAGGGCAATACTTTCTAAAATGTTTGCAGGCGTGCCAACACCCATTAAATAACGTGGTTTATCTTTAGGAAGAATTTCGCAAACCATATCGGTAAATTCATACATCATCTCGGCAGGTTCACCAACTGATAATCCGCCAATAGCATTTCCATTTAAGTTACGCGATGCAATATATTCGGCAGATTGTTTACGCAAATCGGGATAGACAGAACCTTGCACAATAGGAAATAAATTTTGTTCGTAACCGTATTTATCGGGTGTGCTGTTAAAGCGCGCAATACAACGATCGAGCCAACGGTGGGTCATGCGCATAGATTTGCGGGCATAATCTTCTTCGCAAGGGTAAGGCGTACACTCATCAAACGCCATCATAATATCGGCACCAATAATGCGCTCAATATCCATTACGCGTTCGGGTGAGAACATGTGTTTAGAACCATCAATATGCGATTTAAACGTTGCACCTTCTTCGGTAATTTTGCGTTGTGCAGAAAGTGAAAACACTTGGTAGCCACCGCTATCAGTCAAAATGGGTTTATCCCAACCGTTAAATTTATGCAAGCCGCCTGCTTGTTCAAGCACTTCAATACCCGGACGCAAATATAAATGATAGGTATTTCCTAAAATGATTTGCGCTTTAATATCATCTTTCAACTCGCGTTGATGCACGGTTTTTACAGTCCCAGCAGTACCAACAGGCATAAAAATGGGCGTTTCAATAGTGCCATGCGCTGTTTCTAATAAACCTGCACGTGCTTTTGATGATGGATCGTTATTTTGTAAAGTAAATTTCATTTTAATGATTAAAACTTTTTAAGG
>JBDTJJ010000379.1:0-5123 GCA_039935895.1 Bacteroidia bacterium
ACTACTATACAAAAAGCCACTAAGCCTTTTAATCAAAACAAAAAGTTTTAGTATTAACAGATGAAAAAAACAGGTTTGTTTTTTGGCTCGTTCAACCCCATACATATCGGGCATTTGGCTTTGGCAAACTACTTAGTTTCTTTTACCGATTTAGATGAAGTTTGGTTTGTGGTTTCACCGCATAATCCGTTAAAAGACAAGCAAAGTTTGTTGGCGCAAAACCATCGTTTGTACATGGTAAAACTGGCAACCGAAGATCACTCCAAATTTAAAGCCAGCGATATTGAGTTTAAGCTTTCGCAACCATCTTACACTATAAATACACTGGTTCATTTAAAAGAAAAATACCCTAAAAAAGATTTCAGCCTTATTATGGGCATGGATAATTTGCAGAACTTTCATAAATGGAAAAACTACGAGCAGATTTTAGATAAGCATTCCATTTACGTATATCCACGCTTGCAAAGTGATGCAGGCAATTTCATTAATCATCCTAATATAAAAATTACCGAAGCGCCTATTATGGAAATTTCCTCCTCGTTTATACGAAAAGCCATTTTAGATAAAAAAGATGTTACTTGCTTTATGCCCGAAAAAGTGGCGACTTATGTAGATGAAATGAACTTTTACAGAAAATAAATTATTATTTTGGCGTTCGGCTTCTTATCATTTCGAGTGATTCGAGGAATGTCCTACGCCGTCGGACTGGTTGACGCAAAACTTTTCGATTTAGCTCATTGTTTTAGTTTTTTTTATTTGTTTCGCAGAATGCTGAAAAAGCATTTCAAAAAAAGGCTTTCAGCCACCATCCCTAAGGCAGCTTTATTCTTGTTTTTGCATCCTTAATTCATAATTTCATTTGTATATTTAAGCCGTTATAAAATTTGATCATGGATATAGAATTTAATAAAAACGACGATAAAATGCGCTTGCTTATTTCGCAAATGGAGCAACGCTTAAATAAAATTTATGTTGGTGGCGGTCAATCTCGTATTGATAAACTGCACGAGCAAGGGAAAATGAGTGCCCGCGAGCGTATAGATTTTTTATTAGATAAAGATTCTCCACGCATTGAAATGGGTGCATTTGCAGGCTATGAAATGTATGCCGAACATGGCGGTTGCCCTGGTGGTGGAGTAGTTATTGTCATCGGATATATATCGGGTAAACAAGCTATTGTTGTCGCAAATGATGCTACTGTAAAAGCCGGCGCGTGGTTTCCTATAACGGGTAAAAAGAATTTACGCGCACAAGAAATCTCTATCGAAAATCGTTTACCCATTGTTTATTTAGTTGATAGCGCAGGTGTTTATTTGCCTTTGCAAGATGAAATTTTCCCTGATAAAGAACATTTTGGTCGCATATTTAGAAACAACGCCGTAATGAGCAGCATGGGCATTATGCAAATTGCTGCCGTTATGGGAAGCTGTGTTGCAGGCGGCGCGTACCTTCCTATCATGAGTGATGAAGCTATGATTGTAGATAAAACAGGTTCTATATTTTTAGCCGGAAGTTATTTGGTTAAAGCCGCTATTGGCGAAACTATTGATAATGAAACTTTAGGCGGAGCTACAACGCATTGTGAAATATCGGGAGTTACCGATCATAAATGTAAAGACGATAAAGATTGCTTAACTCGTATTCGTAATATATTTAGCAAGGTTGGCGATTTCGAAAAAGCAGGTTTCAATCGTGAAACACCTGTCGCGCCTAAAAAAGATGTAAAAGAAATTTATGGTATCGTTCCCGAAACACGCGATAAACAATATGACGTGCGTGAAGTAATTGCGCGTTTAGTTGATAACAGCGATTTTGATGAATACAAAGAACTTTACGGACAATCCATCATTTGCGGTTACGCACGCTTAGATGGTTGGGCAATTGGCATTGTTGCCAATCAACGTAAAGTGGTGAAAAGTAAAAAAGGCGAAATGCAATTTGGTGGTGTTATTTATAGCGATAGTGCCGATAAAGCAGCTCGTTTTATAATGAATTGTAATCAACGTAAAATTCCATTGGTGTTTTTACAAGATGCTACCGGCTTTATGGTGGGCTCTCGCAGTGAGCAAGGCGGCATTATTAAAGATGGCGCTAAAATGGTAAACGCCATGGCAAATAGCGTGGTGCCAAAGTTTACCGTTATTATGGGTAACTCGTTTGGTGCAGCAAATTATGCAATGTGTGGTAAAGCTTACGACCCTCGTTTAATTGTGGGTTGGCCAACAGCGCAAGTGGCGGTAATGGGCGGAGCGCAAGCTGCAAAAGTTTTGGTGCAAATAGAAGTTGCATCTCTTAAAGCAAAAGGCGAAGAAATTACGCCCGAAAAAGAGGCTGAGTTATACAACAAAACAAAAGATAAATACGATATACAAACCACGCCATACTACGCAGCATCTCGTTTGTGGTTAGATGCCATTATAGACCCAATTGACACCCGTAAATGGCTTAGTATGGGCATAGAAGCGGCCAATCATGCACCTATTACAAAAGCGTATAATGTTGGTGTAATTCAAACCTAGATTTTATCTTCCTATCTTGGAGTTGTTGGGTAGTCTTTAACTGTCATACTGAGCATGTCGAAGTATGGGCGTTAAGGCGCATCAGCATTGCGAGCGATTCGAGAAATCTCTAATGCAAATAAAACACATTAATTACTTCGCTAAATTTTATCGTCAAACAAAGAGCCTTTGTTTTTATTAGATATTTTACCTAATTGACGATAAGCTTTTTCGGTTGCCTCTCTACCTCGCGGGGTGCGCTGTAAATAACCTTCTTGTATTAAAAACGGTTCGTAAACTTCTTCAATAGTGCCAGCTTCTTCGCCAACAGCTGTGCTTATGGTTGTTATACCAACCGGGCCGCCTTTAAATTTTTCTATAATGGCACTTAATATGCGATGATCCATTTCATCCAAACCATTTGCATCTACATTTAATGCTTTAAGAGAATAAAGTGCAATTTCTAAATCAATTTTACCATTACCTTTTATCTGGGCGAAATCGCGCACACGACGCAACAACGCATTTGCAATACGCGGGGTTCCTCTACTACGACGTGCAATTTCAAAAGCAGCCTCATGTTCTATTTCAACCTGTAAAATACCTGCGCTTCGTTTTACAATACCTGTAAGTACAATTGATGTATAATAATTTAAACGAGATGTAATACCAAAACGAGCACGCAACGGAGATGTAAGTAAACCACTGCGTGTGGTTGCGCCAACTAAGGTAAATGGATTTAATTTTATTTGTACACTTCGGGCGCTTGGGCCGCTATCAAGCATAATATCTATTTTGTAATCTTCCATGGCAGAGTATAAATACTCTTCTACCACAGGACTTAAACGATGTATTTCATCTATAAATAAAACATCAAAGGGTTCTAAATTGGTAAGCAAGCCCGCCAAATCGCCCGGTTTATCTAATACCGGACCAGAAGTAATGCGAATATTAACGCCTAAATCTTGCGAGATGATATGTGCTAATGTTGTTTTGCCCAAACCCGGGGGCCCGTGTAAAAGCACATGATCTAAGGCTTCCTGACGTTGTTTAGCAGCTTGTACAAATACACGTAAATTATCTACCACGCTTTCTTGTCCGCTAAAATCATCAAACAGAATAGGGCGCAAGGCGCGTTCTGCTTCTTTTTCGGCAGAAGATAAATTTTCTTCTTCAGGATTTAAATTGTCATTCATTATTTGTCCAAAGATAGAGAATGGTTTTTAATTTGACGAGCCTGTATTTGCGTTAGGGATTGAAGTGAAAAGCTTTTGTTGTACTCAACAAAACTTGCAACGTAAAGCCCGACGGCGCATGATGTTGCTCGAATCTCTGGAAATGCCAAAGCGCCGGAACGCCCAAATTTTACTTAGCCCAACCCTTTTTAAGCTCTTCTTCTAAAGCTTCAATTAAAAGATCTTTGTTTTTGGTTTCGATGGCAAGTTTACTTAACTCTTCTTTGAGTATATTGATTTCGTTTTTGTATTTAAACTCTTGGTCGCTCCAAATATTTACGTCGTAAAACTTTTCTTTATCGGGTTCTAAATTTAGTTTTTCGTTTTGATCTCTAAAAAAACTATACAAAGGTATGCGTAACTCTTTCGAGATGAGCTCTAAGGTGCGTACTTCAAGGGTTTTTGTTTCTAAAGCGTGGTCTAATTCGTTTTCGGTAATGTGTAAATGCTCGGCCAATTGTTGGTAGGTATAATTATTTTGCTCAAGCAGGGCAACTATTTTATCCTTTAAATTCATGTAAATCTTTCTATCTAACGTAATCATTACAATATCAAAGATAATAATTTAGCCATAAATAAACCACAAAAAAAGCAGTACCATACATACTATGTACAATACTGCTTAATTTATAGATTTTGAAAAACGCTTATTTACTTTCTGCGCCTTCTGGTTTTGGTAACAACACTTTACGAGATAATTTAGATTTACCTGTTTTTGGGTCGTTTCCAATGTATTTAACCTGAATCATATCGCCTTCTTTTAATACACCTTCTAAGGTATCTAAACGTTTCCAATCAACTTCAGAGATGTGTAATAAACCATCTTTGCCCGGCATAAATTCAACAAAAGCACCGTACGGCATAACCGTTTTTACTTTCGCATCATATACTTCACCAATTTCAGGAATAGCTACAATGCCTTTAATACGAGCTAATGCAGCTGATGCAGCAGCATCGTCTTCTCCAAAAATCTCCACTAAACCTTTACCGTTAATTTCGGTAATAGTGATTGTAGTATTAGTCGATTTTTGAATTTCCTGAATGATTTTACCTCCTGGCCCGATTACCGCTCCAATAAAATCTTGAGGGATTTCAATTTGCAATAAACGTGGTGCATGTGGTTTGTAATCAACATTTGGTGCAGCCAATGTTTTAGTAATTTCGTTTAAAATGTGTAAACGACCGTCTTTAGCTTGGTTCAACGCCTGAGACATCACTTCGTACGGAAGTCCGTTTACTTTTAAATCCATCTGCACAGCCGTTATACCATCTTTAGTACCACAAACTTTAAAATCCATATCACCTAAATGATCTTCATCACCTAAAATATCAGATAAAATTGCGTAGCCGCCTTTATCGTCAGTGATTAATCCCATTGCGATACCTGTTA
>JBDTJJ010000380.1:0-2887 GCA_039935895.1 Bacteroidia bacterium
AAGTATATAATTTAAACGACAAATTTTATAAGATAAAAATCAAAAGTAATAATTTACTTTTTAGAATATAGCGTTTATATTTGCTGTTATGATTAAAAGACTGTTATTTATTACTTATTGTTACCTACTTGTGGGGGCTTATTATGCGCAACCTTATCTGGAAACACGTGTTTTGTACGAAAAGGATATTAAAACCGGCGCAGCCCAAACTGATAAATACTTGCCCTTATTAAAAGGAAAACGTGTGGCAGTTATTGCCAATGTTACTTCTTTGATTAACAACACGCATTTAGTTGACACACTTATTTCTTTAAAAATCGACGTGAAAAAGATATTTAGTCCAGAGCATGGCTTTAGAGGTTTAGCCGATGCAGGCGAAACCGTTCATAGTGATAAAGACAAAAAAACGGGTTTACAAATCATCTCGCTTTACGGCAAACACATGAAGCCAACTAAAGAAGATTTGGCCGATGTAGATGTTATTATTTACGATATACAAGATGTGGGTGTGCGTTTTTATACGTACATATCTACTATGAGTAATTGCATGGATGCCGCTGCCGAAAACAAAAAAATGTTTGTCGTTTTAGATCGTCCAAACCCAAACGGATATTATATAGATGGCCCGGTTTTAGAGCCTGCTTTTAAATCTTTTTTAGGGATGCATCCAGTGCCAGTTGTTTATGGCATGACTTGTGGAGAGTACGCACAAATGGTTAATGGTGAAGGTTGGCTTACAAACCGTATTAAATGCGATTTAAAAGTTATTTCGGTGCAGAATTACACCCATTTTGATATGTATCAATTGCCTGTTAAACCATCACCAAATTTACCAAACATGAAATCGGTTTACATGTATCCGGCGCTTGGTTTGTTTGAAGGCACAATTATTAGTGTTGGACGCGGCACCGATTTTCCGTTTCAGGTTATTGGCCATCCCGATTTAAAAACAGGCATTTTTACGTTTACACCACATCCAACCGATGGCGCAAAAACACCCAAATATAACGGCATACTTTGCCATGGTTTTGATTTGAGCGCCTTTGCCGATACATACATAAAAGATGCCAAACAACTTTATTTGCTATGGCTTAGCGGCACTTATCGCGATTTGAAAAGAGATGATTTTTTTGATGAAAATTTTAATGTTCATGCTGGAAATGCAAGTCTGCAAAACCAAATAAAACAAGGTATGCCCGAAACTAAAATTCGCCAAAGTTGGCAGGCAGATATTCAAAAATTTAAAACTATTCGTAAAAAGTATTTACTCTATAAAGATTTTGAGTAACGCATTAGTATCCTATTTGTAACTATGAAATTTTATTTTACTCTTTTCTTGATTGTAATTTAAAATAAAAAGTGGTGCCTTTATGTATTTCACTTTCAAACCAAATAGTACCATTGTGTTGTTCGATAATACGTTTACACATGGCTAAGCCCAAACCTGTACCGTACGATTTTGTAGAAAAATTTGGTTGAAATATTTTTTGTTTCACATCTTCATTTATGCCTGTTCCATTATCACTAACAGAAATAATATAGCTTTCATTTTCTTTTACAAGCGATAAAATAATTTTGCCACGCTTATCATCTTCCAAAGCTTGGATAGCATTGTTTACTAGGTTATTAAGCACACGTAACAATTGATCTTTATCTGCATTTACATAAGCGTTATCAATATCTGAAACAAACTGTATATCAATTTTATCAATTGGTTGATACAAAGGCAAGATGCTTTTTATAAATGAAACTAAATTTATACGTTCAAAATTTGGAGTAGGAAGTTGTGCAAAATTGCTGAATTCGGTTGCAATATGTGCCAGCGCATCTATCTGTTCTAATAATATGGGGATGATTTTTTGCCCTTGTTTTAAGGCTTCTTCCGGCTGAGTTTTTAATAAGCGTTCAACATGCTGAATGCTCAATTTCATGGGCGTTAATGGGTTTTTAATTTCGTGTGCAACTTGCCTTGCCATTTCTTTCCATGCACCTTCTCGTTCAGATTTTGAAAGTTGTTCGGCACTTTGCTGAAGTTTAATCAACATATTATTATAGGATGAAATCAATAAACCAATTTCATCTGATTTATTGTAATTTATAGGTTCGTTATTTTCTTGCAGCGTAACTTTTTTTAATTGTGTTTGTAGCTGTTGCAACGGACCGGTAAGCCAGTTAGAAAGTAAAGCAGCAGCAATACTAATTAGCATAAACGATAAAACATAAATATTAAACAAGGCAGATAAATTATTAAACAACTGTGCCTGTATTTGATTTTGTTTAGAGAAATACGGTAAATTAATAATGGCTAAATGCTGCTTGTTTGTATTATTTAAATTCTTGTATGCCGAATAAAAACTAAGCCTGCCAATATTTTCATTGTAAACTTCTTTGCCTGTACTGTTGTTTAGTTGGTTAGCATATACTTCAGGATTAATTTTTTTAGAAATAATTCCCTCATCAAATAGCTTTGGCAAGCCCGCTGTATAATATTCTCCATCATTATTAAATAAATTAATATCGCTTTTAAAAAGAGTAGAGGTTTGTCGTAATAAATAAGAAACGTATTCTTTGTCATTTTCTTCAAGCGAATTGTATGTAGATAATTGACTGCTTAAATAATTGCTAACCGTTTGTGTTTTTTCTTTAATACCATCAATGTTTTGGGCTTCTGTTTGTTCTTTGGCTAATACAAATGCGCTAATAGCAACTGGCACAAAAAGTAACAATACGCCCATGCTTACGTAATGTTGAATTTTTATGGCTAACGAATTTTCTTTTTTAAAGATGAAAATAGTTAAAATACTAAAGAGTAGAAATAAGGTACTTCCGGCTAAAAATAAAAAACTAATAGTGGCAAATAAATCGTTTAGGTAAGTATAATTTTTTG
>JBDTJJ010000381.1:0-2525 GCA_039935895.1 Bacteroidia bacterium
ATTTACTTTTGTTGTCAGGTGATGTTTGGGAAGCTTCGTTATCATATTCGCAAGTTGAAAAGGCTTATAAATACGAGCCGATAGGGCAGGAGGCAAAATTTCGTAACGCTAAAATTGCTTTTTATACTGGAGATTTTAAATGGGCTAAAGCACAATTAGATGTTTTAAAAGGTGCTACTTCTAAATTGATTTCTAACGATGCAATGGATTTATCTTTAGTGATATCTGATGCTATTGGCATTGATACCAATGAAGTTCCTTTGCAAATGTTTGCTTCTGCCGATTTATTATTACTTCAACATAAAAATAAAGAAGGCTTACAACGTTTGGATTCTATTAATATTTTATTTGATAACCACTCGTTAGCGGATGATATTTATTTTAAGAAAGCTCAGGTCTTTACACAAGAAGGAAAATATAAAGAAGCTTTGGAAGCTTATCAGCGAGTGGTAGATGTTTATGGCGAAGAAATTTATGGTGATGATGCGCTGTTTAAAATGGCGGAAATTTATCAGTATAATTTAAAAGATATTGAAAAAGCAAAAGCTTTATATCAAGAGTTTCTTACAAAATACCCTGGAAGCGTTTATAGTGTAGAAGTCCGTAAACGCTTTAGAAAATTACGTGGCGATGTGGTTAATTAACGATTAACTATAACCTTCTGCACATAATTTCCATCAGCACCTTGTACATGCACAAAATAAGTCCCATTAGCTGCATTAGTCAAACTAATTTGTTGCGTGGTATTGATTTGTTGGGAAGTATAAATTTCTTCGCCTAAAATATTGCTAATGGTAATTTTTGCCGGAGATGATAAAGTAGATTGAAATGCTAACGTAAATGTACCTGTAGAAGGATTTGGATATAATGAGATTTGATTGATTGGATTAACCTGTTGAGAAATTCCGGTTAAAGTGGCATCGCACTTAGAAAAAAATCTCCATATTTCTTTACAAGCATTAAAATCCTCATTTGTATTACCCGAACTACCAACCGGAAGAATATAACTTGCTCCAGGCCATGTATGTCCACCGCCCACTACCTGAAAAAACTCTACTGTGCTACCACAAGTAGTTTGAGAATCATAGGTGTAATGTATTGCTGTGCAATTATCGGTGGTGCTTATGTTTGTTACACTTGTAGTAGTTGGCGTTTGATTGCAATTATTAAATTTCACCCAAAATTTCACTAAAGAATCTATATTGGTTGAAGCCACAATACCACTTGTACCCGAATAAGAAACCGTAGGATCGGTTGTGCCATGTATTTCCATTACCGGAATTTTACGCGCTGGGTTGCAAGATGTTATATGCGAAGCAACCATACTACCTGCCACCGAAGCAATGGCTGCAAAACGATTGTTTAAAAAACAAGCTAAATCGTAACTCATAAAACCACCATTACTCAAGCCTGTACTATAAATTCGGTTTGAGTTAACGTTATATTGCGCGCTTAATGTATCAATTAAATTAGATACAAAATTTATATCGGCAGAGGCTGAAGCAACCGTGCCAAAATTAGCCCAGCCAGTATTACCACCAGTTGATAAACCTTGTGGTAATACAATTATAAAGTTAGCGGTATCTGCCACCGGACTAAAATTAGCGTAAAATGCCTGCTGCACATTTGTTGATGTATAGCCGTGAAAGTTAAATACCAACGGTGTTGCATGTGATGCGTTATAAATAGCGGGTATATATAATATGTAACTACGTTTAACGCCTCCGCTTATAATAGTATCATAAACGGTGGTTTGGGCATTTGAAAATAATGCAGTACAAAGACTTAAAATTAATAGCAGTTTTTTCATGATGTTGTTTTTTTTAATTAAGGTTATTTATTTATAACTATTTTTTGAATGTAGGTTTGGGTTGCATCTTGCACACGTACAAAATAAGTACCTGAGGCAACATTTGGTAAACTAATTAGCTGCGTTGTTTTAGTTACATTATTTTGTTCTGCAGTATAAACTTCTTCCCCTAAAATGTTGGTAATGGTAATTTTAATTGTAGATGATGTGCTGGCATTATACGCTAAAACAAAATTGCCGCTACTAGGGTTTGGATATAACGAGATATGAGATTTTAGATTTGAGTATTGAGAAATTCCGTTAGTAGATGCTACGATTTTTTTCACACTAATATCATCAAAGTAAAGTCCGTCGTAATCTACACCGGCATCTGATACTAAATTAAAACGCAACTTAATGTTTTGTCCTAAATAATCTGATAAATCAATTGTTTCGTGTAACCAAGCATCTTGTATGCCATCGTACAAAGGTTGTTGATCATCTTGATTAGAGTTACCTGTGTGCGTGTATTTTCCGCACAGCGGATAAAAATTAATATCATCGGTGGTAGCTTGTATTTCAACATAATCATAGCCTCTTTCAACTTCCCAACGGGCTTCAAATTGTAAATAAGCGGCAATGGCATCGGTTAAATTTATATAAGCAGTTGTGGTGGTTGATTTGTTTGTGTTTGTAGCGTATAATCCAATCGGACTATCAGTTATACTACCTGTTG
>JBDTJJ010000382.1:0-7312 GCA_039935895.1 Bacteroidia bacterium
TTTAAATAAATAGAAGCTATTTTTGCCGTCCAATTAAACGGAAACTTGTCAGAGTGGTCGAATGAGCAACCCTGGAAAGGTTGTATACGGGTAACTGTATCGAGAGTTCGAATCTCTCAGTTTCCGCAAATAAAGAAGTTCTATTAAGGGCTTTTTTTATGCTGGCTTGAAAATCCTTGTCTGTTGCATCGGTAAAGGTTTTGATAGTGTCGATTTTGATAAACTTGAATAACTAAAAAAATCCGCACCTGTTTAGATGCGGATTTTTCTCATAAATTATTTTATAAATTTTAGTGTAAAAAGCTATAACGTAGCCATATCAATTACAAAACGATATTTTACATCGCCTTTAAGCATACGTTCGTAAGCCTCATTAACATATTTCATTTCAATAACTTCCACATCAGATACAATATTATGCGCTGCGCAATAGTCAAGCATTTCTTGTGTTTCTGGTAAGCCGCCAATAGCAGAACCTGCTAAACTTTTACGACCACCCAATAAACTAAACGCCATAATTTGAGATGGAGTAGGAGGGGCACCTACGCAAATCATAACACCATCGGTATCCAACATATTTAAATACTCGTTATAGTTATGCTCTGCCGAAACGGTATCAATAATAAAATTGAATTTACCTTTTAAATTCTTTACTTGTTCAGCATCTTTAGTCAAAGCAAAATGATGCGCACCTAATTTTTGAGCATCTTTTTCTTTGTTAGGCGAAGTGCTTAACACCGTTACATCAGCACCAAACGAAGCTGCAAACTTAACTGCCATGTGCCCTAAACCTCCTAAGCCAACCACGGCAACTTTATGTCCTTTACCAACTTTCCAATGACGAAGAGGGGAGTAGGTAGTAATGCCTGCGCAAAGCAAAGGTGCTACGGCTTCTAACGGAAGTTTATCAGATACTTTTAAAACAAAACTTTCATCAACCACAATATGATTTGAGTAACCACCATACGTAACGCCACCTAAATGCTTGTCTTTGCCGTTGTAAGTTCCGGTAGATCCGTTTCTGCAAAATTGCTCTAAACCTTTTTTACAATTATCGCAATCTCTACAAGAATCAACTAGGCAGCCAACTCCGGCTAAATCGCCTTTCTTGAATTTTTTTACGTCTGAGCCAACTTTGGTAACTATGCCAACAATTTCATGTCCGGGAACAATAGGGTAGGTAGTACCGTGCCATTCGTTACGAACCTGATGCAAATCTGAGTGGCAAACACCACAATATAATATTTCAAATTGTACATCGTGCGCGCCAACTTCTCTTCTTTCAAAATTAAAATCACTTAATGTGTCTGTGGCACTTTTTGCCGCATAACCTTTAGCTGCTGTTTTCATAGTTTTATGTTTTTTAGTTTTAATTTATTTCTGATAGTTATTTTAAAATAACTTTTACATCAACACCGCCGCGTGTAGCATTTGAATACGGACAAATAGAATGTGCTTTTTGCATTAACTCTTCGGCTGCCTGGCGCTCTAAACCATTTATTTCAACTTCTAAATTAATAGCTAAATTAAAGCCACCGTTTTCCATTTTACAAAGACTAACCTCTGCCGTAACCGAAGTTTTTACATCTCTAATTTTTTCTCTACCCATAATACTTAGCAGCGCATTATCAAAGCAAGCTGCGTAACCGCCGGCAAACATTACCTCTGGGTTTAAGAATTTACCTTTTGGTCCACCTAAAGATTCTGGTGTTCTAACATCCACATCTAAAGAACCATCAGTAGATGTTATGTGCCCGTTACGACCGCCTGTTGCTGTGGCTTTCGCCGTGTATAGTTTTTCCATGTTATTTATATTTAATTATTTGTTTTTAATTTTGTGAGTAATTCATCAAGTTGATCTTTTAATTGTAAATATTCTTTTTCGTTTATAGATAAGCATTTGCTTAAGGTTTCTGGTATTTTTTTTGCTTTTTGCTGCAAGAATTTCCCTTCGGTTGTAAGCGTAATAATAACGCTGCGTTCGTCGGCTAAATCTCTTGTGCGAGAAAGGACTTTCTTTTGCTCTAATCTTTTTAAAAGAGGTGTTAAGGTGCCGCTGTCTAAGTAAAGACGATTGCCTAATTCTTTTACGGTAATTTTTTTCTCTTTCCAAAGCACCAGCATTACTAAGTATTGAGGGTAGGTTATATCAAGGTTTTCTAAAACAGGGCGGTAAGCGTTGGTTATTTGTCGGGAAATAGCATAGACTTTAAAACATAATTGATTTTCAAGGTATAGTTTATTCATTGTATAAAATTTAATTGTGCAAAACTAAATAAAATTAAATGAATTGATTGTTAATTGTGGTTAATGGGCATTAAATTTCTGATTTTAAATCGCTATAAGTTCTGGCACAAATATTACAGGTACTTATTATAAGTTAGTAACTAATTTAAAAATATAACCATGGAAACTTCAAAACCAGAAAATCAAAAAGATGCGTCAGATAATGCTGATAGCGATAATTTAAACAAAACACAACCCGATTATACTAACGATGAATTGAGAATTGTAGCAGAAAAAGGTATGGTTGGGCAACCAATGGGGAATAGAATTGAGAACACAAGTTTTAAAAATATGACACCTGCTGAAAAGGATGGAAAACAGGAACCTGAAGAGAATTACATCAAATCTGTAAAACAAAAGCAAAACTAATTTAGAGCGAGAGTTGGTGTGTAAAAAGTTTAGTATAAGAAGAATAGTTAAATTATTACTTCATAGTTACTAGTCTATTACACTAATTTTCAATAGATTATTTAAAATACTTAAAGTATGTGTTCATATTAATTTCAGTTATAAAATATAATTTTTTTTGAATTTATAGCTAAATATGTAATTTCACAAAAAAGGTAAACTATGTATTCAACACTTGCAGATATTGTTAAAGAACTTCAAAAAAATGATCAAATCGTCATCAAACACTTTCATATTCAACAAACATCTGAAAATGACTTGAAAAATGTGGTTGATTCGTTACCTTATGCTTTAGATAAGTCAATTATTCAATTTTATAAAGAATTTGGTGGCTTTCAGCTGCAATGGATTCATAAAGAAAACCCTCGGTTTGAAGGCAATCATAATATTATAAGTAACGAAAAAGAACTGGAAGAAACTTATCATTTAGGAGAGTATTACGTAAATGATGGTTCAATCTTTATACAATCTATTGAAAGAGTTTTTTTTACAGATAATTTTGATGAAATGTTTAAATATTCTTCAGAATCTGAAAAAGCACGAGCCATTGAAAGTTATACCGAAATGCAGACCGATTTTGCAGGAAAAAGCATGTCGGTTTTAGATTTTATGAGAAACACGAAAACATTTGATTTATTTTTGAAAAATTTGGATATGGCTTTTTTTGTAGATGGAACCTCAAACTTGCCGGTTATTTTAGGACAAGATCATTCTGCTTGTTATACCGATTCTAGAATTACAGATTTTAAAACGTATATTGATTTTTTGTCTTATTCTAAAGGATTGATTCAAGCAAGAGTAAATTATTACACAAAATACAACGGCCATAAAATGCGTAAATTAACTATCAAAAATCAAGAAAAGGCTGGCGTTATTAATTTTTCTGTTTACGATAAAGAGAATGGTTGCGTTAAACTACCTTTTGAGAAAAAGTGGTAATATTTGGTAGAACCTGAATTAAGTAGGTTTTACACTTTACTACTTAACATAATGTAAATTATAAGACTGATTACATTCTTATAATTGCGATTGATGTTAAATAGCCCCGTCGAAAACTGAGGAAAATGGGACTAAAAATTTTGGAAAGTAATTTTTTATAATCTTTTTTAGGTTTTCCCTGCCCTCCCAGCGCACGTATTAGTGTGAACCCACTTCGTAACCAATTAATGTAAACCTTCTTCATTAATGTTTCCCATAATATTATTAAAAAATCGAACTATGATTTTTACAATACGCCGAAACTTTGAAGGTTTATTTGGTTTATTGGTTTCTATAAGCATAATCTGTTACCGCAAGTACGAATAAATAAATGATAAAGTCAATAAAATTAAAAATTAGTATATTTGTATTGTGGAAAATATCGGTTTTATAGAAATAAAAATATCGGGCAACAAAGGAAACATTGAACTTTCTCCTGATAATTATGATATAAAAGAAATTATTTCAATTTTAGAAAATGCAGAAAATTTGCTTTATTCTGGAGACAAAAAGAATCGACCTGTCATAAGTTATCAGCTTGAAAAAGGCTCTGTAAAAAACATACTAAAAACATCAATTCAATATATAATTGGATTTAATGCTATAATTGGTCAAATAAATACAGAAAATAATATTAATTTCCTTGATGGACCTACTGCAAAAGCTATTGAAAACATACAAAACATAGCGAGGAAAAATAATTTTACATTTAACATCAAAACTTCTTTAAACCTAACAAATAATCTAAAAATAGATGTAAACACACAATATTATTTAAAAGAAGATGTTTGGATTGATGCAGAGTTTTATTTTTATGGAAAAATAACAAATGGTGGTGGCAGTTCAAAAACAAATATTCACATATTAACAGATAATTATGGCAAAGTAATTATACAGACACCTGCATCTTTTTTTGAAAACTTAACTGATAATATCATACATAAAAAATCTTTTGGTATAAGGGCAAAAGGAAAACAAAATCCATTTACGGGAGATATTGATTTAGATAATCTTAAATATATTGATATAGTTGAATATCAACCATCATACGACCAAAAATATTTACAGGATTTAAGAAATAAAGCAAAAAATTCGTGGCTAAAAAATATAAACCCTGATAATTGGTTAAATGAAATAAGGGGTGGCTATGCATAAATCTGTACTTCTCGATACAAGCTTTTTCATAAGATTTTTAAATGATTCTGACGCATTATATAAAAATGCAGATGAATATTTTAGGTACTTCATTAGTAATAATATCAATATGGTTTTGTCAACCATATCCATAGCTGAATATTGTACTGGTGGAGATATAAGTGAATTACCTCTAAATAATCTGCAAATATTACCATTTAATATACTTCATTCTAAAAAGGCGGGAGAATTTGCTAAATTAGTATTCGTTAATAAAAACACACTTAAATTAACGGAAAGAAATATTATTCCTAACGATACAAAGTTATTTGCTCAAGCTGACACAGAAAATAACATAGATTATTATTTAACTTCTGATAAACAAAGTGAAAAAATATACACCTTATTAAAAAGTAAAATGAGTGTAAATTTTAAATTCATTGATATAAGTATAAGCCCTAGTGTAACTTTTCCTAAAAAGGATAATCCACCATCTCTATTTGAGTGATTGGGCAAATAGTGTTTTCGTTTTTTAAAGCAAATCCAAGATTTGCGTTCAAGCATTCATCTCCTCCCTTAGCCAAAGCTATTGAACATAATCTTTTTAAATTATAAGATGATTACCTCTTATAATTGCGATTGATGTTAAATAGCCATGTAAATAACCTAAAAACCCTGGTAAACTGTTAATTAAGAATGGTTAACATCTTTAAATAAAATTGCGTATTAGTTTTGCCCCGAATGCAAAAAAGGTATTGGGAATATTTGTGGTATAGTATAACTCTTAGTTTATCTTTAGGATTAATTGTATATATTTTAATTATTACTGCAAAATAAAAAGACAAGTCGGCTAAAACAATTAATTACTTTAAATATTATGCCAAAATATGGCATTCATTTACTCTAAAACTTTAATGAACTTAAGCGTTTGTGGTCGGCTACCATAAGTGCCGGCAATAATAACATGGTAACTTCCGGCAGGTATATCGCTAACATTCATAACAATGTTATTCTTGCCCTGGGTAGAGAGTTGTGTAAGCGTTTTAAAAGTTCGTCCCATTAAATCTACAATAGTAATGGTAAACAAATCTTCTTCGGTTGATTGAAACTCTATGTTAATTTCATTATTTGCCGGATTAGGATAAAGATTAAGATTTCCTACCGCATCTATATAATCTAAATAAATAATTTTTAAGTTTTTACTTATACCATTAAAATCGGTTTGTTTTAACCGGTAATATTTATAGGCTGAATTATCCTCATTATACGCAAAATTGTAAGCAAGTTGTCTGTTACTACTTCCGTTGCCTTTAATGGTTGATACAACTTCAAAATCGGTTCCGTTACTGCTTTTTTCTAAGGTAAAATGTGAGTTATTTTCTTCGGTAGCAGTTGTCCAATTAAATGTTTTTTTTGTGCCGCTACATTTGCCTGTAAAACCTAATAATTCAACCGGTAAAATAATAGAGCAAACTCCGCCGGTAGTTAAACCACTTATAACAATGTATTGATTGGTTGGGTTAGCATTACCAGTTTGTCCTGCCGTACCCGAAAAATATTTTATAGTAACGGTAGATATAACATCTGCTGCGGAACCTATGGTAACAAATTCATTAGCATAATTTGTACAATTACCATTATTACCTGCGGCAGGTATAGTAAGAGTTGTAGCTGTTGAAGAAGCACCCCCATTACAATCTGCAAAAGACCAAGGACTACCACTACACCCTCCTCCACCCGCAGTGTTGTTTGCTGGTATTGGGCTTGTTATTACTGGTAATCTATTAACACCAGTTGATGTGGTTGCACTTACAGATACTATATCATAAAAAGACGCACCACTATTTATATCATCAATGCTAAATTTAACCGGACCTGTTACGCCATTCGCACTTAAATCAAAATAAATGGTAACCGTTATAAACGAAGATACATTAGTCCAGTTAACCCCTAAGGCCAAACCAAAAGGTGCGCAGCCCTGCCCTGTTGCATAAGGATCTACATTGTTTGAGTAGGCAGGCGAAGCCGTTGACGGATTAACCACATTATAAGTAAAAATGCCATTGCCGGCAGAACTGGTAATATTTGCACTTACCGGAACTGTTCTGGCTGGTGAAGCACAAGTTAAATTAAATGTATAATCTGTTGAGCCAATTGGCGTATGAGTTGCGTGATTATAACCACTCCATAAAAATGTAGTAACTTGTGCAAAGGCACTTGTTCTTATAAAAACAAAAAGCATAAATAAGGTAATACGCATTATATTAATCATATAACAAGGTTAGCTTTTAATGCGGTTTTTACTAAGAGGGCTACCCCCTATTTAAAGTTTAGTAAAAGAAACAGCAAAAATTGAATACATTGCAATATGAAATACAGAAGCATATTTCTTTTTTTATGGATGTTTAATTTGTGTACAGCGCAAATAACACCGCAAATTAAATTGCTTTTAAAAGAAGTAAAAGAAGCATCTTATTATGATTCGGCTAAGGTTTTTACGGCGGGA
>JBDTJJ010000383.1:0-2876 GCA_039935895.1 Bacteroidia bacterium
AAAGGTTATTATACTAACCATGTATAAGGAAAAAGAAATGATTAGAAAGGCTATGCTATCTGGCGCGTTTGGTTATGTATTAAAAGAATTTGCCATTGATGAAATTATTGATTGTATTAAAAAAGTAACGGATAACGAAAAATATATAGGTCGAGATTTGCATACCTACTACTCTGAAATCACCTATGAAGACAAGAAAAAACAACAATTAGTAGAATTACTTAACGGACTTAGCCAGTCTGAATTAAAAACATTAAAACTAGTAAGTAAAAACAAATCAACTAAAGAAATTGCTGGATTATTATTTCTTTCCGAAAAAACAATTGAGAATTACCGTTCTCGCATTTGCCAAAAGCTAAATCTTCCTGCAAGAAACAACAGCCTTTTATTATGGGTAAGCGAAAATAAAGAAATACTTTTTTCTATCAGCGAATTTTAGCAAACTTAAGCCAATACATTCCAAGCTTCTTTGGTGCTTATTTCTGTTTTACCATTTAATTTTAGGTACATAAAAAGTTGCATCCGGTAAGTAGTAAGCCATTTTATAGGACAATTGATAATGGCAGAGCCTAACATCATTTTTTCTTTCCACGGCAGTTCAACTTCCATAGTCATTAAATCCGCTTCGGTAACCATATCCATGTAAGCTTTAATTTCTTCCCATTGCTCATCTAATCTTTCATTAAAATTTTGAATGGTTAAGGTTTTACGGTAAGCTCTAATTTTTTCCCACTCAGCAGGGTTTAAATCATTTTTAATAAACCAACGCATCATAACTGCACCAATACCTGATAAGTATTGCATTAACTCTAATGTGCTACGTGCTTTTTCGGTTATTCTAAAATTAAGGTATTTTTCATCTATTAAAGGCGTTAATTGTTTTAGCAATACAATTTCTCGGTGAAGATTATCTAATAATTGTTTTTTATACATAGGGCTTGGTTTTAATTGTCTAAAATAAAAAAAGCAGGCTAATTACACCTGCTTTTAGTTTTAAATTTCTTTTTATTTTAAAATTTAAGTTGTAATTCTTTTATAATATTAGATGCGCCGCCCACTTTATCAATTATAAATAAAACGTAACGTACATCTACACAAATAGTACGATTCAAGTCTTTATCAAAAGCTATTTTATGACTTAATGCTTCATAATTTCCATCAAAAGCCAAACCAATCAATTCCCCTTTTCCGTTCATAACCGGCGAACCTGAGTTACCGCCCGTAATATCGTTTGTGGTGATAAATGAAACCACTAAATCGTTGTGGGTTTTATCAATATACGGACCAAAATCTTTTTTGCGAGCAATTTCTACAAAGTTTGTAGGTAAATCAAACTCATAATCGCCCGGTATGTATTTATCTAAAAGACCTTTCATGGTACAAACACTCGAATAATTTACTCCATCTTTAGGACTGTATGGTTTTACTTCGCCAAAGCTAACACGCATGGTAAAGTTGGCATCTGGATATAATTTTTTTGTCCCTTTTTCTTCCATAACACCTTTTAAATAAGTTTTGCCTAACCAAGCATTTTTAGCTTGAAAATCAATAGAAAACTTCTCGAAATTAGTTTTATAGAATTGAATAAATGCATTTGAAGTGTAGAAAGCTAAATCTTTGTGAAGCGTTGCTGTATCAGGCTTACTGATAAAGGCGTTCCATTTATCCTTATTTAAACCCATTGTGTTGGTAAATAAATCATTGCTAAAAGCTGAGAACGTATTTATGTTATTCAAATCTCCATACTTGCCTTTTAACCAATTGTAAAACCCTTGCGGAATTTGATTTTGCTGAATATCGTTATAGAACATATTAACCATAGCCGCCAAAATATTTTTATCGGATGCAATATTTTCACCTTCTATAAAAGTATCGTGTGCTTTTTTTATGGTTTCGATAGCTTTAGCCAATTCTTCGGGTTTTGCATCCTTGTTCATCAATACTTTATTTAAAGCATCCAATTTTGCTGCGAAAGCTAAAACCGGAGAACCTAAAATACCTTCTTGCAGATATACACGCAATTTAGCGTAAGGCGTCCAAGCTTCGTAAGCCTTTCTATAATCTTGAAAAATAGAAAGATATTCAGGCTTATCTTTTGCCCAAGTTAAAAAATCGCCTTCGTCTTTTTGTTTTTGTCCATAAACATCGTACTTAATTAATTGTTTGCTTTCTCCGTCAAAAAATTTCCAATAGTTAGCAATACGTGCGTAAGATGATGCCAATTGTAATTTAATAGCTGGATCTTTTACCATTTGCTCTTTCATTAATTTTAAACGAACATCGCGTAAATTAACTAAAGATGGGTTTTCAATTTCGGTTTTTAATTTAACACCAAAAGATGTTTCGTAACGATTTGTCCCGCCAGGATAACCATAAATCATAGCATAATCGCCGTCTTTTACCCCTTTAGTAGATACGGGTAAAAACCATTTTGGTTTAAGTGGAACGTTATCTGCCGCGTAATCTCCAGCTTTACCTGCTTTAGTGGTGTAAACTCTCCATACCGAAAAATCTCCCGTGTGGCGAGGCCATTCCCAATTATCAGTATCGCCGCCAAATTTACCAATGCTTTCTGATGGCGCGCCAACCAAACGTACATCTTTATAACGCTCGTAGGTAAATAATAAAAATTGATTTCCTTTAAAGAAAGAGGCAACTTTACCTTCGTAAGTAGTTCCTTCCGTCATTTTTTTACCCATTTCGGTTAAAATTTCCGGTAGTTTTTTAAGATAATCTGTTTCAGATAAACCTTTGGTTGCTACGTTAACTTTATCCGTAACATCTTCAATTTTAATTAAAAATTGTACACTTAAATTATCACTCGGAATTTCTTCGGCTTTTGTTTTAGCCCAAAAACCATCTCTTAAATAATTATG
>JBDTJJ010000384.1:0-8290 GCA_039935895.1 Bacteroidia bacterium
ATGCCTCGAGTTATACAACAGGCGCAAACATTTTAAACGAAGGTGGCTGGACAGCTTGGTAATTAATTATTATGAAAAACATAGAAATAAAAAATCCATCACAGGAATTAATAGAACTTTTTTCGTTAAAAGAGTGGCGTCAGCGCATCCACCTGTATGATAATATTTATACACCTGGTACTCGTTCAGAGTATGAATGGGATATGTGTGTAATGCCTACTAATTTGTTTGGTAAATCATTTATTGATGTGGGTTCTAATGATGGCATGATGTCTTTTTTAGCTGAAAAAAAAGATGCGAAAAGTGTTACTTCTGTTGATTTATATACCAACAAAGAAAACACCCATTTAAATATGGTAAATGGCTGGGCTATTAATAGAATTAACCAAGTAAAAAAAATAAAAAAATCTACTATATCAATTAAACCATGTTCGATATACGATTTACATACTTTAAATGAAAAATTTGATACTGTTTATTGTGGCAATGTGATAGCGTGGTTAAATAATCCAGTTGAAGCATTAAAACAATTAGCCTCAATCACTAAAGAACAATTAATTATAAGAGAAGATATTTCTAAGATAAAAGGAAAGCCAGTATTAGAATATATTAATAACGATGATTTTACGGGTTGTATGTTTAATGGAAATCAAACATTTTATAAAACTATTTTAAAATCATTAGGATTTAAAAAAATAGAAATTATACCTGTTGATGAATATAAAATTGTAGAGCGAAGAGAACAAGACTTTAAAAAATTTACCTTTAAAGAAAATTATAAAGTATATAAAAATCCTTTCTCAGACGAACTTGCTTTTATAAATAACACAAAACAAATGGCAACCGCATCAGTACGTATAAACAATCGCTATTTCTTTAATATGATTGGATGGATTTCAGAAAATGAAGTTGAAGAATTTAAAGTGCAAATGATACCTACTAATCTCATAAAAAAAGTAATTTTTGAAAAGAAATACAGAAAAAATTTATTAGATAATTCGATGATATTTGCTACTAAATAATTTAAAATAAGTATTATGGAAAAGCTTACTGATTTCTTAAATAATTATAATTCATCTAAAATTCAAAAACCTTACATCATTGCTGAAGCAGGTGTTAATCATGAAGGTTCGATGGATTTAGCAAAACGACTTATAGATGAGGCTGCCGAAGGTGGTGCACATGCTATAAAGTTTCAAACCTATAGAGCTGATACCATTGCCAGCAAGGATAGTCCGTACTACTGGGATATTACAAAAGAACCCACACGCTCTCAACACGAGTTATTTAAAAAGTACGATAAGTTTTGGAAGAAAGAATACGAAGCGTTGAAGGTGCATTGTGATAAAGTCGGAATCGAATTTATGAGCACACCTTTTGATGCAGAAAGCGCCATATTTTTAAATGATTTAATGTCGGTATTTAAAATTTCTTCTTCGGATATAACAAATTTTAATTTTATAGAACAGCAATGTAAATTTGGTAAGCCAATCATATTGTCAACAGGGGCTTCTAATTTGTGGGAAGTACAAGAAGCTGTTGATATTATTGAAAAGCATGGCAATAAATTATGTTTAATGCACTGCGTATTAAACTATCCAACTCCAAACAAAAATGCTAATCTTGGCATGATTTGGGATTTACGTAAAAAATTTCCGCAACACGTTCCTGGGTATTCAGATCATACACTGCCTCAAGAGATGGAAGTAATTCACTCTTCAGTGTTATTAGGAGCTGCGGTTATTGAAAAACATTTTACACACGATAAATCATTACCTGGTAATGATCATTATCATGCTATGGATAAAAACGATTTAAAAATATTTTGGAAACGTTGGAATTTTACACAAGAGCTTTTGGGTTCATTTAAATTGGAAGCTTTACCAGATGAAGAACCGGCACGTAAAAATGCACGTAGAAGTTTAGTAGCGGCAAAAGACATTCCTTCAGGCAAAGTTGTTGAAACAAGCGATTTAACATGGAAACGCCCTGCACATGGTATTAGTGCCAAATTTTACAACGACTTAATTGGAAAAAAAGCACTTAACAATATTAAAGAAGATGACGTGTTAAAATGGAATATGTTTTCTTAGAAATGGAAAAATCTTTAGAAAAATATTTTGATAAACTGTGGCCTATTTGTAGGAGTATAACGGGTAATGGTTTAAGAGAGTCATTAAAAATTATTAATGAAATAATTCCGCTTCAATTAGCAGAAGTACCAACTGGTACAGAGGTATTTGATTGGACAATTCCAAAAGAATGGAATATTACTAACGCATACATTATTACACCGGAGGGAAATAAAATATGTGATTTTAAATTAAATAATCTACACATCGTAAACTATTCAATTCCAATTGAAAAGGAGTTAAGCTATCAAGAACTACTTGCGCATTTACATTATATTAAAGAGATGCCAGATGCAATACCCTATATAACATCTTACTACAAAGAGACATGGGGTTTTTGTTTAACGTATAATGAGTTTAAATCCTTACCCAAAGAAGGTGTTTATAAAGTAAAAATAGAAAGCACTTTAGCTAATGGCAGTTTAACCTATGGCGAATGTGTGTTGAGAGGCGAGACAGATAAAGAGATTTTATTTTCCACCTATTTATGTCATCCCAGCATGGCCAATAACGAATTATCAGGGCCATTGGTTCAGGCATTTTTGTATCAAAAAATTGCTGCACTTCCCAAACGAAAATACACCTATCGTTTTTTATTTGCACCCGAAACCATTGGTGTAATTGCTTATTTGCATAAAGTTGGTATGCACTTAAAAGAAAAATTAATAGCAGGCTACGTGCTAACTTGTTGTGGCGATGATGGCAATTTTGTTTACAAACAATCTAAACAAAAAACCTCTCAGGCAGATATAGTTGCTGAGCATGTTTTAAAACATCAATCTATCCCTTATAAAGTAATTCCATTTAGCGTAGGTGGTAGCGATGAGCGACAATACTGCTCGCCCGGGTTTAATTTGCCGGTAGGTTCGCTTACGCGTAGCATGTACCAGCAGTATAAAGAATACCATACTTCATTAGATAATAAATCGTTTATATCTTTTGAAGCCATGGAAAAAACAGTAAATACTTATTTTTCTTTTGTAAAAGCATTAGAGTTAAATGAAACATATACAAATACAATACCGTATTGCGAGCCTCAATTAGGAAAAAGAGGACTATACCCTTCGTCGTATAATCCTTTAGAGTCAAGAGATTTAATACATAACCGAATGCACTTATTAACGTATGCTGATGGAGCGCACAGTTTAGTTGATATAGCGGAGTTAAAAAATATTTCTGTTTTTGATTTGGAAGAACACATTACTCCTTTAATTGAAGCAGGTATTCTGAAATAAAGATATGAGCACCTTTACAGATTTTAAAAAAGATTTTTATTCAAGAGTTACTGATTTTACTTTGTTTGATTGCGGAGATATTAATCTTTTAAAAGTTGTTTTAGATGGATTAAGAGTTGATTATGTATCAAAAGGAAAAGTAAGAGCATATTTATTTTACTCTGGTTTTTTATATACTTTATTATTAAGAATTAAGAATAGTAGGTTAAGTAATAAAAAATTGCATGATAAGTTTGAGCAGTCTTTAAAACAACATCAAAATAAAAAATATATAGTTACAGATATTGGAAGAATAATTACAACTAATAAAAAGTCGATATCTATATATTTTCACAAAATAATTGAAACTTTAAAAAGAGAAGAATGTGTTGTTGTGATGGATAAAGTAGTTGATGGCACGGAGGATTTTGATTTTAATTTAAAGCAAGTAGCACCATTAATAAATTATTTGCCGTTAACAGCTAAACAAAAAAAGGTAAGAATAAACATTATTAAATCGTTCAATAGGATTAAGAATAGCTCTGTCTTTTCAAAAAATGAATTACAAAACATAAAATTTGCCTTACATAAATTTTTTCATGAATACAAAGTATGGGATGATATTTTAGAATATTTACCAAATATATGCGAGTGTTTCTTTATATGTCATTACCATAAAGAAGGGCAAATTTATGCACTAAAAGAAAGAAATATTAAGTGTACCGAGTTACAACACGGACTTATTGCCCCACAGGATATTTTTTATGTTTTTCCGGATAAAATTAAATCAATAAAAGACAAAGCTCTTTTTGCCGATAGAATTTTAGTTTATGGCGAGTATTGGAAAGATATTCTTTTACAAGGAGTAGAATATACAAAAGAGCAAATAAGTGTAGTAGGCTATTATCTATATAATGACTTTAGTAATTTTGATGATAAAAAAAAATATCTGTTAGATATTACAAGTCAAAAACAAGTTATTTTAATAACAACTCAAACAAATCTTCATAAAGAGTTTATAAAATTTACGCAAGATTTAGAAAAACATATAAAAGATGAAAAAATTAATGCAATTATAATACTTAAACCACATCCAGCCGAAAAGAAAGAAATATATTTAAAATATTTTCAAGAGTCAGAAGTAGTAAAAGTTATAGAATATCCATTGCCTATACTTTTTGAGTTTACTAATGTCCATATTTCTATTTATTCAACTACGTTATACGATGCGTTAAGATATAATCTTAAAAATTTTGTATTTAAACCCGCAGGTTGCGAAGATTATGTAAATGAAATTATTAAAAATAAAATAGCTGAGGAAATTTCTTCTTTAAATTTTTTCATCTTAAATATTAAATCTTCATTTAAAAATAGTAATGAAAGTTCTTTTTTCTACCAGTCGTTTAAACCTAGCGTACTTTAGGTAGATGAGTTTTTGATAAATTATTTCTCATGCATGGGTAATTCAAAAAGACTTACAAATTAATACATCAATAATTATCTAATAAATTGAAAGAACTAAACACAAATAATAAAAATGTTCTAATCATTTCTTATGTATTTCCTCCTACACCAGGAATTGGCGGAAGAAGATGGGCTAAATTTGCAAAATACTTAAATAAAAAGGGTGTAAAAGTTTCTGTAATATCAACCAAATATGAAGCCTTTGGGGTATCTACATGGGCAAAAGATGTAGAAGGGTTAGATGTTGAAAGGATAATATCATCGTATCCAAAAATATTAAATCAGAAACCAAATAATTTTTTTGAAAAAATAAACTACCGACTTCAGCTATTGCGCTTAAAATTAAGTACAAAAGGTAGTTATTATGATAAGGCTATATTACTTGAAAAGAGATTAAAAAAAACAATTTTAAAAACCGTTACCGAAAAAAAAATAGATACCATAATTGTTTCAGGCTTTCCTTTTAATCTTTTATATTTTGTTTGTAAGCTAAAGCCATTATTGCAGGATATAAAAATAATTTGTGATCTTAGAGATCCTTGGACTTGGAAAGAAACTTATAGCTTGGATATAATGCCGCAATTTAGAAAAGATGAAGAAAGACGAAAAGAAAGATTTTGTATAGAAACAAGTGATGTTATTTTTGTACCTACTAATAAAATGCAAGTTGATTTAATTGTACTCTATCCAAAAGAAAATACTAAAATAATTGAATTACCGCACGGATATGATAGTGATGAAATAATAGATGTTGCAACAAAGAAAACACACAATTCAAATAAAATAAAATTTATAAACTACGGTACTATATATATAAACTTAGAAAATGAAATGAAGATACTTTCAGATTTATTTTCAGGAAACGTGGATAAATGCTCACTTGATTTTTACACCAATCATAATAAGTATATAGGAAATTTTGAAGTTAAAAATTTAGTAGGCAAAAATATATTTTATCATAGCGAATTATCAGAGAAAGAACTTTATCAAGAGCTTTTAAAACATAATTATTACCTTTTTATATGTCCAGATTATGGCATGGACAATATCTCTACTAAATTTTATGAAATTATTTACCATCGAATTCCTATTGTATTTATTGGCGAAACGGGTGTTGCTTCTCAATTTATAGAAAACAATAATTTAGGAATATTTATCCATAAAAATGATATAGTAAATGGCTTACAAAAAATTATAAATAGAGAAACTAAATTTAACTATAATAATAGCTTTGATGTATCTGCTTTTTCTTTCGACAAGCTTACAGATAAACTAATTGAGATGCTTTAATTAATTTAAATCAAACATTAATAATAAATAATTTTATGACTACTCCTTACATAAAAAATAAACGAATATTAACGCTTGCACCTCATACAGACGATGGCGAATTTGGGTGTGGTGGTTCTATGGCTAAATTATTAGATGATGGAAATGAGGTTTTTTGCGCCGCATTTTCTGCCTGCGAGCAATCTGTACTTAAAAGCTTTCCATCTGATATTTTAATAACAGAAGTAAAGGCAGCGTCAGAAAAATTAGGTATAAAAAAATCTAACCTTATTTTATTTGATTATGAAGTTCGCACATTTAATTTCCGCCGACAAGAAATTCTAGACGATCTTATCAAATTAAGAAAAGATATTCAGCCCGATATTATATTTATGCCCTCTGCCAACGATATACATCAAGATCATTATACTATTTCGCAAGAAGGCTTACGCGCTTTTAAATTTTCTACTATTTTCTGTTATGAAATGCCCTGGAATAATCTAACATTTAATACCTCTGCTTTTTTTGTTTTAAACGAAAAACAAATTCAAACCAAAATAGATGCGGTTAAAGAATATAAATCGCAAGCACATAGAACATACGCAAATCCTGAATTTGTAAGATCTTTAGCGCGCGTAAGGGGTGAACAAGTAAGTAGTCAGTATGCCGAAGCATTTGATGTAATTCGTTGGATATTATAGTTATGATTAAAATAAAAGAGATACTTCTCACTTTAAAAAGTGCTGAATTAATTGGAAATGACGAAGCTTTAATAAGCGACGTTATTCAATTAGATGAAAATAATACGCGACCCGATATTATTTGCTGGTGTAACGACAAAAACATTCATAAGCTTTCTTCGTGCGTTGCAGGCACTATTATTTGCTCTTCTAAAGCAAGAGAACTAACTTTATCAAAAAATTGTAATTTTATCATACTCGAAAATCCAAGAAAGGCTTTTAGTAAAGTATTAAAGGAATTTTTTGAACCGAAAGAAATCCAAAATTATATTTCTCCAAAAGCGAGCATTCACGAATCGGTTAAAATAGGGTCCAACGTTTTTATTGGAGATTTTACTGTAATAGAAAAAGATTGTGTAATTGGTAATAACTCCCGAATAAGTTATAATACTGTTATACATCAAAAAACAATTATTGGTTCTTCTGTAAAAATAGGAAGTAATAATACCATTGGTGGTGTTGGTTTTGGTTATGAAAAAGATGAAGAAGGAAATTATGAAGTGTTACCACATATAGGTAATGTTGAAATTATGGATAATGTTGAAATTGGTAATAATACCTGTATTGACAGAGCTGTTTTGGGTTCTACGCTTATACATAAAAATGTAAAAATAGATAACCTGGTACATGTAGCACACGGGGTTATTATTGGAGAAAACTCTTTAATAATTGCTAATGCCATGTTAGGTGGCAGCACTGTAATAGGTAAAAATGTTTGGGTTGCACCTTCTGTTTCTATTATAAATAAGGGCATTGTAGAAGACGATTCATTAGTAGGTATGGGCGCAGTAGTTGTTAAGCCTGTTAAAACAAAAACTATTGTTGCAGGAAATCCGGCTAAATTTTTAAAAGATATTTAAATCTCGTTGCTTGTAATTATTTAATATGATACTAATTAGTCCGCTAATAGACACTTATTTTTCTTTTCGTTTAAAAGATATATCGTATCGCAACCAATGCTATAAAAAAGTATTAAATAAAGAATTGCGTCAATCAAAATTAGGTACGATTCTACTAAGAAATTTAAATGAAGCAATGTCATTAAATCCTCAATATCATGATGAATTTTCAAAGCTGCTTAACGACAAAGATTATCAACAAGCTTTTTGGGAAAGCGATCTAGGCTTTTTATGGTATCAAGGGAACTTGCAGCAACAAAATAAATATTTTGAATTAGCATTGAATGAAATAAAAGAGAAAAAATATAAATCACACTTAGATGTTGGCTGTGGCTGGGGTGAATTAACTAATAAAGTAGCTGAACTTACTTTTGTTGAAAAGGTTTTAGGTATTGATATTTCGGAAGATATTATTACTAAAGCAAAAGAACTTAATAAAAACCCCAAAGCTATTTATCAATGTAAAAATGTTTTAAATATGGAAGATACATTTGACTTAATAACTTTATTTGGTTCTACAGATTATATATCACCCGCTTTATTTGCTAGTTCGATAGAGAAAATTATTACTT
>JBDTJJ010000385.1:0-5449 GCA_039935895.1 Bacteroidia bacterium
GGCCTTTTAATTTTTCGGCAATGTTTTCTTCGGTTAAATTTTCAGAATGTATCCACTCAATATTTACTTTACATTCGTTTACAGCGCCTGCGTGTACAAAAGCTTCTGAAATAGATTTGTATGAATCTTTCAATTCAACATATTTACCAACTAAGCCAATTTTAATTTCTTGTTTTGGATGATGCAAACGGTGTAAAAATTCTTTCCAAGTATGTAGATTGACTTTGGTTTGAGAAGGATCAATATCTAATTTTTTTAAAACAATAGCATCTAAATGTTCAGCTTCCATTAATAATGGAACCTGATAAATACTAGACGCATCGCGTGCTTCAATAACGGCATCGGCTTCTACGTTGCAAAACAAAGCTAATTTTCTACGTATATCTTTTGTTAATGCATGTTCTGCACGGCAAACCAAAATATCGGGTTGCACACCACTTTCTAATAAAAGCTTTACAGAGTGTTGAGTTGGTTTTGTTTTTAATTCGCCAGTGGTTGCTAAATAAGGTAATAAAGTTAAATGAACAACTACGCAATTATGCCCAAGCTCCCACTTTAATTGTCTAACGGCTTCTATGTATGGTAAAGATTCAATATCGCCAACAGTGCCACCAATTTCGGTAATTACAAACTGAAATTGTCCGGTTTTACCAAGTTCTTTAATCCGGTTTTTAATCTCGTCGGTTATGTGCGGAATTACCTGTACGGTTTTCCCTAAATAATCTCCTTTACGTTCTTTTTCTATTACACTTTGGTATATTCTGCCAGTAGTTACGTTGTTAGCACGAGAAGTTGGTACATTTAAAAAACGCTCGTAATGGCCTAAATCTAAATCGGTTTCAGCACCATCATCGGTTACATAACATTCGCCATGTTCGTAAGGATTTAGCGTGCCAGGATCTATATTAATATAAGGATCTAACTTTTGAATGGTTGCGGTGTAGCCTCTCGCCTGAAGTAATTTTGCTAAAGATGCTGCTATGATTCCCTTACCAAGTGAGGATGTTACACCACCGGTAACAAAGATGTATTTTGTGTTATTTTGCATGTAGCTAATCGTCTTTATTTCTTATTGACTCGCTGAATGCTGAAAAAGCATTTCAGTTTTTTTAAAACTGTGTGCAAAGATAGAATTTTTGCTTACGTTTTTAGTTTTTTACTGAAATATAAGAATTATTTACGCTTAATTATTACCAAAGTGCGCCTATACGGAGTGTTATGATAGGTTTTGCAGAGTTTAAAAAATCATGCTGTATAATTTTCTATAAAAAAATCATTCGCTTAATACACGCATAATATTTTGAACCTTCAACAACAAAACAATTCATATCTTTATGTTTTTAAACTATGATTGAACAGATAAAATCAAAACTGCAAACATCTATCAACCTAAAAACATCTTTGCTTACAGACAAAGAAATACTTAGCAACATAGAAATAATAACCAACGAAATTGTAAACTGTTATAAACACGATGGCAAAGTGCTTTGGTGTGGTAATGGCGGCAGTGCAGCAGATGCCCAGCATTTAGCCGCTGAGTTAAGCGGTAGGTATTATTACGATCGTCCACCATTATTTAGCGAAGCTTTGCACGTAAATACAAGTTACATAACTGCTGTTGCAAACGATTATTCTTACGATGAAATTTACGCGCGCTTAGTTAAAGCAATGGGTCGCAAAGGCGATGTTTTAATAGGTTTATCTACCAGCGGAAATTCGGCAAATGTAATTAAAGCCTTAAACGTAGCCAACGATATTGGCATGATAACTGTTGGCTTTACTGGCGAAACAGGCGGCAAAATGAAAGATGCTTGCAAATATTTAATAAACATACCGTCTAAAGATACACCTCGCATACAAGAGTGCCACATGCTTTTTGGCCACACTATTTGCGAGTTGGTTGAAACTACTTTATTCCCGCAAAAATAATGTTACAAGAAGCTATTATTCTAGCAGGCGGCTTCGGTACGCGACTAAAAACCGTAGTAGCCGATGTGCCAAAACCAATGGCACCTGTTAACGATAAACCATTTTTAGATTATCATTTTAAATATTTAGCCTATTTCGGCATAAAAAAAGTAGTGTTATCGGTTGGTTATTTATCCGAAATAATAACAGCGCATTACGGTTCAAACTTTAACGGCATTGAAATTACTTACGCCATAGAAAAAGAACCTTTAGGCACAGGCGGAGGCATTAAAATGGCTCTGCAACAATGTACCACACCCGAAGTGTTGGTGCTAAACGGAGATTCTTTTTTTGATATTAACCTGCGTTCTTTTTATAATAATCACAGCGATGGTATTTCAGATTGTTCTTTGGCGCTTCGTAGGGTTAGTAACGCATCTCGTTACGGAACTATTACTTTAGATGAGTTTGATTTGATAGAAGATTTTAAAGAAAAAACAGATAAAATCGAAGCAGGAATAATAAATGCAGGGGTTTATATTTTAAGCAGAGAGTTATATAACGACGAAACTCCTAAGCAAAAAAGTTTTTCTATTGAAAAAGATTTCTTTGAAAAGAAACTAAATGAAATAAGTATGCACGGATATATTTACGATGGGTATTTTATAGACATTGGTATTCCTGAAGATTACAAAAAAGCACAACATGACTTTAAAACATTTAAATATTAATAAAACCTGGACTTTGTTTTTAGACCGCGATGGTGTAATAAATAAACGTTTAGAAGACGATTACGTTAAAATACTTTCTGAATTTGAGTTTTTAGATGGCGTACCCGAAGCTATAAAAAACTTTACCGATTTGTTTGGTAAAATAATTGTGGTTACCAACCAGCAAGGCATTGGCAAAGGTGTTTATACCGAAAACGATTTGAATATGATACATCATTACATGATGGATGAAATTGAAAAGCATGATGGTAAAATAGATCAGGTTTATCATTCGCCATATTTGGCTTCTGAAAACCATCATTGGCGAAAACCTAATATTGGCATGGCCTTGCAGGCTCAAAAAGATTTTCCGGAAATTGATTTTTCAAAATCGGTAATGATTGGAGATTCTATGAGTGATATGGAATTTGGACGAAATGCCGGCATGACAACCGTTTACATTCATCCCGAAATAATTACAGATACTACAATTGATTATTGCTTTGCCAGTTTAAGCGAAGTAGTTTTTTAAGTACAATTACTTTTTAGCAGTTAATACGCTTTTAAGATGCAGCATCTTTATAGCGGTAATGGCGGCTTCGTCTCCTTTGTTGCCATGCTTCCCTCCTGCTCTATCAATTGCTTGTTGCTGGTTTTGTGTAGTTAACACGCCAAAAATAAATGGCTTATTGTATTTTACATTTAGCTGGGTAATGCCATGGGCAACAGCATCGCAAATAAAATCGAAATGACGGGTTTCGCCTTGTATAACGCAGCCTAGGCAAATAATGGCATCTACTTTAGCGTACTCTGCCATGTATTGCGAGCCAAGGGTTAACTCAAAACTACCGGGCACTGAGTGGGTAATGATATTTTTTTTATCGGCTCCGTTATTAAGCAAGGTTTTAATGGCGCCATCACGCAGGGCGTTGGTTACTTCGGGGTTCCATTCGGCATACACAATGGCGAATTTCATTTTTTTGGCTGAAGGTATTTTGCCTTCGGTTTTTGATAGGTTTTTTAAGTGTGTGGCCATTTAAAATTGTTTGTGCAAAGGAAAGAAATTAAACTTATCTGTTATTTTTTATTGATAAAAAAGTACAATCGACCTCTTTTATTTTTCTTTTTCTTTTTCCTTGACGAAAGGATGAAGATAAAGCTATGATAAGTTACTGTCAGTTCGAGCGAAGTCGAGAACAATAAAACAATACCTTTATAATTTCCATAAATTTGTAGCAAGTTTAAAATATGCCAATACTGAAATACCTATATGTATATATCCTTAAATGTTGTGATAATACATACTATACAGGCGTTACAAATAATCCGGAAAAAAGATTAGAACAGCATAATTTAGGTATAGATACAAATGCCTACACATATACCAGAAGGCCTGTTGAAATGTTATATTACGAAAGGTTTACAGACTATAATTTAGCAATAAGTTGGGAGAAAAAGATAAAGAAATGGAGCAAAAATAAAAAAGAAGCTTTAATTAATGGTAATTGGCAAAAGTTAAAAGAAGAGACAGAATGTAAAAATCAAACATCTTATAGAAATACTTCTCGACTGCGCTCGAAGTGACAACATCATTTTAAATGACGATAAAGCTAATCACCCTTGCTGCATTACAATTTCGGTAAAGGCAATAATTTTTTCGGTTTCGGAAGGAAGGAAGGTGGTGCAATCTTCATCGTTTTTAAACCAAGTAACTTGTCGTTTTGCATAATTGCGGGTGTGTTGTTTTATTAAATCGGTGGCTTGAGCTAAAGTTATTGCGCCATCAAAATACTGAAACAACTCTTTGTAACCAACCGTGTTTAAAGCGTTTAAGCTTTTGAAGGGATACACGCTTTCGGCTTCCTTTAACAAACCTTGCTGCATCATAACATCTACACGATGATTGATTTTGTTGTAAAGCGTTTCTCTATCTTCATTTATGAAAACTTTTATAACGTTAAAGTTTCGTTTTACGGCATTGTTTTTACGGAAAGATGAATACGGTTTGCCGGTAACCAAACAGACTTCCAAGGCACGCATTAAACGCTGTGGGTTTTGTACATCGGCTTGGTTGTAGAAATCAATGTCCTTTTGTTTTACCTCATTTTGTAGCCACGCTAAGCCTTTTGCATTATAATTTTGGGTTATTTGGTTTTTAATAGCGGGGTTGCTTTCTATGCCTTCGTCGAAGCCCTTGCAAACGGCATCTATATACAAGCCGGTACCGCCACACATAACGACTATATTGTGTTTGGTAAACAGTTCGTCGAGCTTATGGATGACTTCTCGCTCATAATCTCCGGCGGTATAGGTTTGGTGGATGGAAATACAATCTATAAAATGATGCGGAACGGTTTGCATATCTGCCGCAGTGGGTTTGGCTGTGCCGATACTGATTTCTTTATAGAGTTGACGGCTATCGGCAGAGATTATTTCGGTATTAAAATGCTTGGCAAGCGTAACACTAAGGGCTGTTTTGCCAACCGCGGTAGGACCACAAATAATGAGGAGGTGTTTTGTTTGCATAGGGGGCGCTAATTTAAGAAGTTAATAGAGATTAGGGAATAGTTAAGCACAATTACCAAATAGATTTTGTATAAATTGAAAATAGATTGGTATAAATTATATCTATATTAATCATAATTAAAAATGAAATACTATAAATTAAGTATTAAATTTTATAAATTAGTAACTGATTAATTTAAATTGAATATAGATTTAAATAAATTAAGTATCATTTATAATAAAGTAACTATTAATTATAATTAATTGCTTTCTATCTAAAATAAATTGATATTTGAATGATATAAACCAAGTATTTATTAAAAGAA
>JBDTJJ010000386.1:0-2573 GCA_039935895.1 Bacteroidia bacterium
GGAGTAACATCTTCAGGTTTTACAACGTATGGTATTGATTTAATTACAGGAGTTTCGCAAGATGCTAAAGCTGCTGCAGCTGTAGTAAAACCAACCACTTTTAAAAAGTCGCGGCGGCTAGCCAAGGCTTCTGTCATCGGAAGATCTTCAACAAATTCGTTTTGTTGATGTTTTGTAAACTCAGGACTTTCGTTTAGCTCTGATAATCCTTTCCAATACTTTTTATTTGTACCCATTATATTGAGAATAATAATCGTTCTAATTAATTAATAATGACATTTACCGCACTCTATACCGCCCATTTGCGCAACAGTAAAGGTTTTTAAATGCTGATTTTTATATTTTTCTTTTAAAGCTTCGTGCAGTCTGTCGTAATAAGGATTTCCTGCCATTGCAACTTCTGTTTTACGATGACATTCAATACACCATTTCATGGTTAACGGATTTTTTTGTTCAACCGTTGTCATTTCTTTTACGTTACCGTGGCACTGTGCACATTCAATTTTACCAACTACAACGTGTTGCGAGTGGTTAAAATAAACGTGATCTGGTAAGTTGTGTACTTTTATCCATTGGATAGGATTTTGCTTGCTAACATCATACGTACCCCACTTAGCATCAAAACCTGCAGCTGCATAAATTTTAGCTATTTCTTTTGTACCAGTAATAGGTCCTTCTTGAATGCCTTTGTGGCAATTCATACAAACGTTTACTGTAGGAATACCTGCGTGACGAGATTTTTCAACCGAGTTGTGGCAATACTGACAAGCAATTGCGTTATCGCCGGCGTGTATTTTATGAGAGAATTTAATAGGTTGTTCTGGATGATACCCTTTTTCTGTTTTCCAATCGTAATAAACACCTACATTAAATAGTGCATTCCAACCAACTTTCATTACTATGCAAGAAAGAACAATAGAGCAAACCACTACAAAACTTTTGTGATCGGCTAACCATTGTTTACCTTCTTCAAAGAAAGAAGTAGTTGGCTCTTGTTCTATACCTTCTTTTTGGTTAGTTACACGTCTTAATGAAAGTCTAACACCGCGTAAAATACCGGTTAATATTCCTAATATAGCAATAATAGCTAAAACAATGTAAAGTGGACTAACACCTTGTTCTTGTTTAGTATCGTTACCTGCATCGGCAGCTGTTGCAGTTGCGGCAACTTTAATCTCAGCTGGAGGAGCTTTTACATACTCTATAACCGCTTTGATATCATCATCGCTGATGGTTCCTTCAAATACTGTCATGGCAGCTCCGCCATTTTCTTTTAAGATTTTGCTTGCGTAAGCATCGCCGCTTTTAATAACTTTTTCGTTATTCTTAACCCAATTAAAAAGCCAGTCGCCTTTTGGAGCTCTATCGGCAATGCCTAAAAGCCCGGGACCGGTTAATTTTTGATCGGTTAATGCGTGACAAACAGCGCAATTCTGTTTAAATACTGTTTTTCCGTCGGCTGCTGAGGCGTGGTTTATGTTAACAAAACCCACTAAAATCAATCCCAACAAGAGGTTAAGAGCGTTACGGGACATATCTTTAATCATATTTTTTCGAATGACATTGTAATGACAAACCTATTACAATGGGCGCAAATTTAATAGAAGATTGCATTCGTGATTTCATAAAATGAAGTTTTTTTCAATATATACCATAATTTAGAATGTTTCTAAATAATGAGCCATTTTTAAAATCAAATTACAACTATTATTTAACAGATGTTTATGCAACACCACATAGCATTTCAGTCAGGCTGAACCTATTGAAGACTTCATAAAAAAAAATTAGTAGGCATAAAAAAACCTTGCCGTTTAGACAAGGTTTAATTTTAGTTTAAAAAATTGGCTTATTGCTCATACTTTTTATAATCAGCCGGCACAGAAACCTGCGATGCATCAACTACTTTTTTATCAACCTTTACAACTTCTAATTTACTAACAGCAGCGCCATCTAACGTAGTTTCGTAGCTTAATAAAGGCATAGAACCTTTTGGTAAATCTTTAATTTGATTAAAGTAAACCGATTGTTTGTCTTTTCTATTCCATAACTGAACTAAAGGTATAAAAAAGTTGAAATTCTCAGTGCTAATCCAATAAACAACCTGTGTGTTTTCTTCGGTATTTTTTACTGTGTAATCAACACATTTTTTACCGCAAACCACTTTGCTACCTTTACCTTTAGCTACATCAAACGTACCTTTTATAACCGGAGCTGTTTCTTGCTTATCGCCCCAAACTTTACGTGCGGGGTTTACAAATTTTATTTTTTTATCGGCTAAATCAAATACAAAACTACCTTCTACTTTGCCTGATCTGCGGCCAATTTGATCTAACTTTACGTTATTACCTTTTACGTAATATACGTTTGTAGTCGTATCTTTTTTGGTTTCCATTTTAAACTCAATACTTCCTTCAAACTGAGCAAAAGCTGCCGTACTAAAGGCAATAGCAGCAATAAATAATTTTAATTTTTTCATATTTTTTTGTTTTTAGTGATAATTTGATGTTGCTAAATTAATCTTAGCTTTGATATAAACAAAATTTGTGCCAAAAACAATTGAAATAGGTAAAGAT
>JBDTJJ010000387.1:0-4600 GCA_039935895.1 Bacteroidia bacterium
GGCATCTTGTTTTTAAGCAACATTGCCAAAAAATTTGGAGAAATTTGTGTAGTAGCTCCCGATAAGCCTCAATCGGGCATGGGGCACGCTATTACCATAAATTCTACCCTGCGTATGCACAAAACAAAACATCACGGCGTTGATTATGAATATGCTTGCACAGGCACGCCGGTAGATTGCGTTAAAATTGCCATCAGCAAAATTCTTCCTAAAAAACCCGATTTAATTTTGTCGGGTATCAACCACGGCTCTAATTTATCTATCAACGTAATTTATTCAGGCACCATGAGCGCCGCTATTGAAGGGGCAATCGAAGGTATTCCATCTATTGGGTTTTCATTATGTAATTATTCTATTGAAGCTGATTTTTCGCAAGGAGAAAAACTTGTTACGCAGATTATTGAAAAAATGCTGGCTCAAAAACATGAGGAAACAGTTTGCTTAAACGTAAATATTCCAAATTTAAAAGCCGACGAAATTCAAGGTATAAAAGTTTGCAGAGCCGCTAAAAGCAATTGGGTGGAAGATTTTGATGAGCGTAAAGATCCTTACGGAACACCTTATTATTGGCTGACTGGAAACTTGGTAAACTTCGAAAAAAATCATCCTGATACAGATTTATACGCCAACGAACAAGGCTTTGTAACCATTGTGCCTGTTGGGTTTGATATGACTTTGCACAAACAAATTCCAACACTTTCAAAAATATTTTAATGGAAAAAACTAAGTTAAATAATTTTGTTTTAGGCGTTATTTTAGGATTATTGCTTCCTGCTATTTCATTAGTCGGTTATTGGCTGTGGAGTTTTAGAATGATGACCTTTCCATCTCAATTTTTTGCATTTTTACTTTTAGGAAAAGTATTATCGGCTGTTTTGAGTTTATGTTTATTACCAAGTTTAGGTATGTTTTACATTTTTGTAAATAAAGAATATTACAAAACAACACGTGGTATTATTTTATCTACCATACTAGTTGGCGGGCTTATTGTCTGGATAAAAACCTACGTAGAACATAGCTGGAGCATTTAATGAATTACTACGTTATAGCAGGCGAACCTTCGGGAGATTTACACGGTTCTAATCTTTTAAAAGCGTTAAAACAAGTTGATAAAGATGCGCACTTTCGTTGCTGGGGTGGCGATTTAATGCAAGCTCAAGGCGGCGAAATCATCAAACATTACCGAGAGCTTGCCTTTATGGGATTTATAGAAGTAATTATAAATCTTAAAACAATTCTTAAAAATATTTCTTTTTGCAAGCAAGATATTTTACAGCACAAACCCGATGCATTAATTTTAATTGATTACCCAGGCTTTAATTTACGCATTGCAAAATGGGCTAAAAAGCAGGGCATTCGCGTATTTTATTATATATCGCCAACTATTTGGGCATGGAAAGAAAACCGTATAAATATTGTGAAAGAAAACGTAGAACGTATGTATGTGATACTTCCGTTTGAAAAAAAGTTTTATGCCGATAGAGGCGTTGAGGTTGATTATTTCGGACATCCATTAGTGGATATTTTAAAGCAGGAACAAGAAAAAATTATATCACGACAAGATTTTCTACAGAAATACAATCTCTCCGAAAAGCCCATCATTGCTTTGCTTCCGGGCAGTCGCGCGCAAGAAGTTAAATATATTCTACCAGTAATGATGCAGGTTATAAAATATTTCCCTGATTATCAATTTGTGGTTTCTGCTATTCCGTCTCTTCCAAAAAATCTTTACGAAGAACCTACAAAAGGCTTTCCGGTAACTATTATTACCAACGATACGTATAGCATTATGCAACACTCGCATACGGGTGTTATAAAATCGGGTACCTCATCACTCGAAGCGGCTTTATTTAAATTGCCACATATTGTTTCTTATTTGGGCAACGGAGCTTCATTTTACATTGCTAAGAAATTGGTTGGCAGTCGTTTAAAGTATGTTTCATTAGTAAACATTATCCCAAACAAAGAGGTTTCAAAAGAATTGCTTCAGCAAGATTTTACCGTTCCAAAAATTGTAGCGGAATTAAGACTTTTGCTTACAGACGAAAAAAGATATGAAACATTGAATGAGTATAACCTTTTGTTAGGCATGTTGCAGGACGAAAATATTTCGCTTAAGATTGCAGATAGTATTTTTACGCGATTAACCACTCATGCGCCCAGCAACTAAACTCATATTTTTAGCACTTGCCTTAACAACATTGGCGGGCGTTTCAGGCGTTACACCTACTCCAAAAGAAAAAACAACTAAAAAAATTGTTACTAAAAAAGAACGAAGGTCGTTTTCGGTAAACGAAGTTATTTCGGTTAAAATACTAAGCCAGACTAAAATAAAAGAACTCTTAATTGCTCCCGAAAAAGGCACCTACCAAGTTATTGCCGACGGAAAAAACATTATTACCATTGATATCCAAAACGCATTAAAAGTTACCATTATAGATGATTTTATCGAACTAAAATCTTTCGAAAAAAACTTAGGTAAATTTTCTTTTGTAAAATTAATTTCATTCGACGATGAAAAATCATTCAAGGCAAAATCTATCAATCCCGATAGGAAATCGCGTTTCTTTAATGATAATCTTTCTATCTCTATCGAAAACGGATTGTTGCGTTTAATTAACGATAGCAAATTAGATAATTACATTGCTGGCGTTTCTGAAGCCGAGGCTGGATCTCGCTCTACACCCGAGTTTTACAAAGTACAATCTATTTTGGCGCGCACGTATGCCTTAAGCCACATTAACAAACACCAAGCAGAAGGTTTTAATTTATGCGATCAAACTCATTGTCAGGCTTTTTTTGGCAGAACCACCGAAGCCGATATTTTACAAGCTGTTGTAGCCACAAAAGGAAAAGTTGTTGTTGATGAAAATATGAATTTAATTGATGCCGCTTTTCACTCAAACAGTGGCGGACAAACTGCAAACTCCGAAGATGTGTGGGGCAAGCCCATGTCGTACTTAAAATCTATAAAAGACACCTTTAGTTTAAAAATGCCCAATTCAAAATGGCAACGCAAAATGTCTTCCGCCGATTGGCTTTCGTACTTAAAAATAAAACAAAATTATCCTGTCGAAGACAGCAACGCGCGCTGGCTGGCCTTGCATTTTAAACAAGATTATCGCAAAGCAAATTTAGAATACAACAACATAAAAATTCCGCTAAAAAATATTCGTAACGACTTACAATTAAAATCAACTTTTTTCTCATTAGAACCTATCGGAGATTCGCTTGTGTTTAGCGGCAGAGGCTTTGGGTACGGCATTGGCATGTGTCAGGAAGGTGCAATGCGCATGACAAAATTAGGTTACAGTTACAAAGAAGTGCTAAGTTTTTATTACAAAAATGTACATCTAATCGACCTAAAAGATTTAAACTTTTTTAGAGAATAATTTGGGCGTTCCGGCTTGTTGTCATTTCGTTTGTACAATCTGCAACAACTATTTCTAACTCCCATTAAAATGTTTTGTACGGCTTCAAACACCTCATTATTTAACGATAACCAATTTTTTATTTATAATGCCTTCCTTATTGTTTATTAATATATTATATACACCTGCATCTAAAAAACTAACATCAATAACTGTTTTATTTGACATTATTTGTTCTAAAACTAAACTGCCCTTAACATCATAAATTTGCATGTTTTGTTGTTGTGCATTTGTTTCTATTACAAAATTACCTTGGTTAGGGTTAGGGTAAATGTTTAATAAGTTATTGCTATGGTCTATTTGCTGTATACCAGTTACAGTGCCGTAATACTCATAAGTGCTATCTCCTGTCCATGTGCTCCCATTCCATTCTTTTCTAACCCAACTTAAGGCATTATTGTTTGCATCGTAGGTATTAGATACTAGCTCATCTTTAAGCCAGGTATTATTATTTGTCCATAAATAATCTACAGATTTTAATTGCAAATTATTGGCATTGTAAGTATAAGCTCCGCTGTCAACATTAACCCAAGGATTACCCCAGGAAAAAGAAGAGTTTTGCCATAAAGAATTTATAATATTATGATGTGTATCATAATTATATATATATCTACTTGCGGTATCATAAACGTGTGTAGTAGTATTCCATATATGGTTAATTACACTTGAAATATCATTGTTGCCATTAATAGTGTTTGCATATATCTCACTATCAGTTAAAAGATGTGTATTATAATCCCAAATAGCTAGGGAATGATCTGTTTCTATATTATTAGTATTATAATGAAAAATAATTCTATTTGTATTATACCAGATATTGTTATTCCATTTTTGTACTAAACCAAGGGTTTGTTTACCACCTATATTATAAGCATAATTTGTATTATAATTGTTAACCCAGGTATTATTACTCCAATTTTGTGTTAACCAGCTTACTAAATTATTATTAGCATCATAATTATAAGTTTCTTGATAGCTATTTATCCACACATGATTAGTTGCATCCCAGTTTTGCATTATTTCGGTTTTTGCATTATTACTGTATGTAATAGTTGTTAAACCACTATTAGCCCAAATAGAGCCATTTAATTGTTGGTTTAAATAACCTGTGTTTCTGTTTTGGCTATCATAAGTATAAGCTTTAGACCTGCCTGTAAGTGCCCAAATAT
>JBDTJJ010000388.1:0-4418 GCA_039935895.1 Bacteroidia bacterium
GCAGTACACGTATTTTTGGCATATCTTTTTTCAAAAGTGATGTAGTTAATAAACTCTTCTATGTGCCAACCCACCATAATAAACAAGGCTTAATCTAATACCGAAGTTACTAATAATTTCGGTACTAAATTAAGCCTGTAAATATATTTTAACGAAGATTATTAGACTAATCGTCTAGCAAACCGTTTTGAAGCTTGTTTTTGTAAACAGCTTTAATCATACCTTGACGGCGTTTAATTGATTTTTTGGTGAATTTTTGACGCTCGCGCAATTCTTTAACAACACCAGTTTTTTCAAACTTTTTCTTAAATTTTTTAAGCGCTTTTTCTAAAGTATCGCCTTCTTTTAATTGTACTATTAGCATTTTTTTCTTTGTTTAAGGGTGGCAAATTTAGTGTTATTTTTTGTTTTACGAAATTATTTATACAAAAAACCCTCAAGTTTTTACACAAGAGGGCTTTTTTCATCAACTAACTACACAAACAAATTATTTTTTACCTTTTTTGCCGCCTTTTGCCGCTTCTTCTTCTACTTTTTTAAGAGAATCTGCTTTTGCAACTTGTGCAATAGAATCTGCTTTCATAACTTCCATTTGTTTCATAGCTTCTTCAGCTCTCATAATAGAATCTGCTTTTGCTACTTCTGCAGTAGAATCAGCTTGAGCTTTTGCTTTTGCTTCTGTTTCTGCTTTGCTAGGACCACAAGCAACGAACATTGATGTAGCTAATGCTGCTACTGCTAAAATTGAAATTGATTTTTTCATGTTTTGTGTTTTTATTGGTTTTTATTTGTTTTTTGATTTATTTTTTTTCTTCAACTTTAACTAACGAATCAGATTTTTTATTGTCTTTCTTCAAACTATCCATTTCCGAAGCAATATCTTCTTTAATGCTGTTTTTGATAGAATCTGCCTCTATTTGCATTTTTTCTTCTTCTGCTTTTTTATTTGCTTCCGATTGACCGCAGGCTGCAAAAACAATCGTCATTAAAGCAAAAATTACTACAGAACCTACTTTTTTCATACCTCTTTAACTTCGTTTACGTACATATATACCCGTTCATTAAAAAAGTAACCCACGTTTATTGTTATTATTTCTATTTATAATTAAATTATTGATTATCAATTAAATAAATTTAAACAAAGTGCTTCTAATACTTATTTTTTGGGCGTTCCGGCTCTTCGTCATTGCAAACAAAGTGAAGCAATCTCATACGCCAAGTTTATACTGAGCTTGTCGAAGTAGGCTTTTCGCAGTAAAGCTTTTTAAGATTAGCTCATCGTTTTAGTTTTTTTAATTGCTTCGCACAATGCTGAAAAAGCATTTCTTAAAAAGGCTTTCTTGCTACAATCCCTAACGCAAATAATAACTCACCAAATAGCTTGCTTTTTATTGTATTTTATTGTAAACTTGTACGTATTAATCATCTAAAATGAACATTCTTAAAAAACATATTGTAGTTTCTCTCTTCATTTTAATGATAATTCCGTTTGTTTCTTTTTCGCAAACTAATTTAAGTATAACCATAAACGCAACAAATGCTTTATGTAACGGCCACAACAATGGCAGCGCAACGGTTACAGCAAACGGTGTTGCACCATTTACGTACGCTTGGAACACAAGCCCCGCACAAACAACTCAAACAGCCAGTAATTTAGGTGTTGGTACATATAAAGTTTTAGTAACCGATGCTAATAACAACACCATTTTAGATTCTATAACCATTACACAACCACCTATATTAACCGCGTATATCGATAGCATTATTGTACAACCTTGTTTTTTAAAGGGTGGTGGCTCATGTGGTTGCGGCAATACCTTATGGGCTGTAGTAACTGGCGGCACAGCACCTTATAAATATAATTGGTCGCCTGGCGGACAAACAACCGATTCTATTTTTAATGTTTGCTATGTAAATTTTACGGTAACTGTAACCGATACAAATAATTGTGCAACAAGTGCAAGTTTAAATGTAGTTATTCCACCTAAACCAGGTAGTACTTTGGGCATTAACCAAGTTACAAATAACGCTCATTTAATAGTCTATCCTAATCCGGCAAATAACCAAATTACGATAAGCCTCGCCGAAGCAACCAATAACACAAGCATAGAAATGTATGATATGCTTGGTAATAAAGTAATGGAACAAAAAATAAATGCAGCAATAATCGCTACTATAAATGTTTCAAACCTTGCCGAAGGAAATTACCTTTTACGTGTAATTGATGCTAACGGACAAAAAACCTCGCGCGTTTCTATCAGCCGATAAATAGAATCTACCTTGCTTTCTGGATGCAACTCCTGTAATTTTTTAGACAGTTCGTTTCAATCCTTTCTAAAAATGATTTTATTTCTGCAAAAAAATTAGTCTTAGTTATTCTCAATATCTAAATGCACCTTATGCAAAAACCTATGCACAATGGGTATAAATAAAAATGCCATACTACTTATAAAAGCCACTCCGCTATAGATGGCATAAAACGAAGCAAAAAATTTAGCCGCATTGGTATCTGCATGATCCACCGGACCCATGCCGCTTAATATCATTGAGGCATTTATGAGCGAATCTGCAAAACCTAAATGCATGTAATGATGATAGCCTAAAACACCTATCAACAGCGATATTAAAAGCAAACCCATAGCCAAAAAAAAGTTTTTAGCCAAACGAGTTAAAAAGTGTTTTCGGGGAGGGAGTTTTTTAAACCTTGAATTTTGCATTTTACAAAAGTAAACAACAACAAGTAATATAACAAAAACAGTAATTATATATAGAATTAAATTTATTATAGCTTTGTGCCTCAAATTAAATCATGACAATACATAAAGAAGGATATCCAACCATTGGGCTTGCAATTGTTTTTTCAGCTATATTAATTGGTATTGCGCGCTACTTTTTTCCAGAAAGTGATGTAGCAAAATGTACTGCATACACCATAAGTTTAGCTGTATTAATAATTGTGCTGCAATTTTTTAGAAGCCCAAGTCGCAACTGGACTAAAAACGAAAATGAAATAATTTGCCCTGCCGATGGTAAAGTAGTCGTTATTGAAGAAGTAGAAGAAACCGAATATTTTAAAGATAAACGCCTGCAAATTTCCGTATTTATGTCGCCAATAAATGTGCACGTAAATCGCTACCCTGTTAGTGGAACTGTAAAATACGCTGTCCACCACCATGGTAAATATTTAGTAGCTTGGCACCCAAAATCATCTACCGAAAACGAGCGTACAACTGTTGTAGTAGAAACCAAAACAGGTACACAAATTTTATTTCGTCAAATTGCAGGAGCTTTAGCGCGCCGTATTGTTATGTATAGTAAAGAAGGCGATGCAGCAAAGCAAACCGAACAGTTTGGATTTATTAAATTTGGATCGAGGGTTGATATATTTTTACCCATTGGCACCAAAGTAAACGTAAAATTAGATGAAGTTGTTAAAGGCGGCATTACCGTTTTAGCTTAAAATATTTCTTAATTCTATTTTTCGCGTTCCGGCGTCTTAATTAATTCGAGATTTTTTTTCGCCGTCGGGCTCTCACTTCAATCTTTGCTGATTTAGCTCATCGTTTCATTTTTTAATTGCTTAGGAGAATGCTGAAAAAGCATTTCAGCAAAAGATTTTCATTCCATCCCGAACGCAAATAGCATTTACTCCTTTATAAATTTTATTGTTTTTTGTAAACCGTTTGTAGTTATGTTCAGCAAATACAAGCCTTTACTTAATGCAGCAACATCAAGACTTTGCGTGTATTTACCATTAGCTTTAAAATCTTCCGTTTGTAAAATAACTTGTCCAATTACATCGGTTACTTGCCATTTAATACTTGCTTCTTGTGTTAAGGTATAATCTATATTAATGTTGTTTTTTGCAGGGTTAGGATATACTTTAAAATTTAGATTTTCAATGCTAACGTTATTAATGCCTGTTGTAGCTTGAGTGGTATCTACTCTTTGCCCATCCGAAGTAATTTTTATACTCTTTAAGCCAGCGCCATCTTCAGCTCTTACACTAAAAAAATACAACTGCCCTTGCGTTAAATTTAGACCCGTTTGCGTAATATTTAAAGAATCCATATTGCTTGTCCAGCTAACAGTATTACTATCTCCAGGTATTGTGCCAATGCAATACCAATATTTCGCAATGCCCGATTCTTGATCAAAAGAGCTACTCCAGTTTGCAGATAAACTAGTTAAAGATGTAGTGATGTTTATATCAGCACCCAAACCATCTCGTATAGAATCTATGGTTTGCGGTCGCGTCCAATCTACATTGATATTATCATAATCAATAGCGGAAAGATTAGTAGCACTATCACTGCAAATAGATTTTACTTTTGCTGAAGGTGTTGATGGATCCGGGTTTTGATAACGAATATCATTTGTATTACCTGCACCCACCGTAATGTTTGCCGTTGCCCCAC
>JBDTJJ010000389.1:0-3588 GCA_039935895.1 Bacteroidia bacterium
AACGGCATTGATTTTAACGGCTATAAAAATTTAATTGGCACTATTACGCAACCGCAAGGCGTTTTTATTTGCGAAGATTTTTTAAAGACGCTTCCTTCACGACAAATTAAAAATGGTTTTGCCGAAATAGTAAAAGCCTCTTTAATTGGAGATAAAAAATTATGGAAAAAGATTGCATCGCTTTCTAAATTACCCGAAACCGACTTAACTGCTTTCATTCACGATTCAGTCGTAGTGAAAAATAAAATTGTTTTAAAAGATCCTACTGAAAAAAATATTCGTAAAATTTTAAACTTTGGTCATACTGCCGGGCATGCTATAGAAGCCTATTATCTTGATAAAAAAAATAGTTTATTGCACGGCGAAGCCATTGTAATAGGTATGTGTGTGGAGTTATGTTTAGGCAAACTACTTACGTTAACGTCGCCTAAAATAGCTATGGAAGCTTTTTTGTTTTTAAAGAAACATTTTACACTTTATTCTTTTTCAGAAAAAGAAATAACCGTTTTTATTGAATTAATGCAACACGACAAGAAAAATAAAAATGGAGAACTTGGTTTTGCATTAATAGCTGATGTTGCCAAACCATTAATAAATATTACTGCTTCTGCGCAAGATGTAAAAGAGGCTTTTACTTTATATAATAATTTATTGGCATGAGTTCTGTTTTTATTTCTCATCCCACAAAAACAGTAAACGCTACCATAAACTTGCCGGCATCTAAAAGCATTGCCAATCGTTTATTGTTAATGAAGGCCGTGGCAGGTTTTACCGATGTAGAAATTCATAATCTTTCTAACGCACGCGATACTCAAATTTTAAACGGCATTTTAGATAATTTACCCACGCATAAAACAATTGATGTGCACGATGCCGGAACGGTTATGCGTTTTCTTACGGCATATTTAAGTTGTTTAGATGGCGAGTGGATTATTACAGGAACTGAACGTATGCAACAACGTCCCATTGGCGCACTAGTCAACGTTTTGTGTAATTTGGGTGCTGATATAGAATACCTCAACAACGAGAATTATCCTCCATTAAAAATAACAGGTAAGAAATTAAAGGGCGGCAACATTGAAATTGACGGAAGCATTAGTTCGCAATTTATTTCTGCTTTGCTACTTATTTCTCCTTTGTTTACAGAGCCTTTAGATCTCCATATAAAAAACGAATTGGTCTCTACACCTTATGTTACAATGACTCTAAACTTAATGCAGCAATGGGGCATAGATTATACCTGGAAAGAAAATAGTATTTCGGTTGAGAAAAAACCATATCAAAAACCAACCGAGCAAGTATTTGTAGAAAGTGATTGGAGTGCGGCATCTTACTTTTACAGCATGTTAGCTATTGCTAAAGAAGGAGAAATTACGTTACCATATCTATTTAAAAACAGTTTGCAAGGCGATAGCGTTTGTGCTAAATTATTTACTGATTTAGGTATTTCGACTGATTTTACAAACGAGGGTATTGTTTTAAAGAAAACAAATCACACTAAAAATAAATTTGAGTACAACTTTTTAAAATGCCCCGATATAGCACAAACACTAGCTGTTTGCTGTGCTGCAAAAAGTATAGACGCAAATTTACAAGGCTTACAAACGTTATCTATTAAAGAAACCGATCGGATTTATGCCATTAAAAATGAGTTAGCAAAATTTGGTGTTGAAGTTTTAACTACTAAAGATTGCATTAAAATCAATCCATCAAAAATCTCAAATTCAAATACACAAATTTCAACCTATAACGATCATCGTATGGCTATGAGTTTTGCTGCGCTTGCTTTGTATTGCACTAAAATTGAAATAGAAAATCCAGCTGTGGTTGAAAAATCGTTTCCACATTTTTGGAGTGAGTTACAAAAAATTGGGTTTGTTATTCAACCAAAATAATTACCTCAACAAAGTAACTGTACCTTTATATGAGTATGGATTTCTTACTGGATCTGTAACATTAATGATGTAAACATAAACGTCTTCCTGCAATTGCATTCCGTTTTTAATACCTGTCCAGCCATTAGCCAAATCAGTTGAATGGAAAATCAAATTGCCCCAACGATCAAATATTTTCATATCATACGTTGTAATATAATCTCCTTCCGCATTAAATACTTCGTTTCTTCCATCGCCGTTTGGTGTAAAAGAATTGGGTATATAAATTGTAAAATAAGGTTGAATTATTACACATTCTGTAACCGTATCTTTGCAACCCCAAGTATTAGTCGCTATCAAAGTAGTACAAAAACTGCCGGTATCTTTGTAGGTATGTGTAGGATTAGATAACATACTGGTAGAATCGCTTCCATCTCCAAAAGATTGCCAAAATAAGCCACTGATAGCACTTCCTCCACCGCTTGAAGCATCTGCAAATTGTATAGTTGGGTTAACGATATTAGGATCATTAGGCGAAGTATAAAAATGTGCTTTTGGATGATTATAAACCGTTATCATATTTGGAATACTTGTTTTTGATATACAACCCTTAGATGTTGTGGCCGTTACACTAACAGTATAAATACCTGCTTTTGTATAGCATTGGTAAGGATTAGCATTTGTACTCAACTGATTTGCACCTAAATTCCAACTGTAGGTAATACCATCGGCTGAAGCAATGGTAGTTGCATTTGAAAATTGAACACATAATGGATAACATCCACTTAGTTGATCGGCTGTAAAGTTTATTTGTGGCAAAGTATCTATGGCTACAGTTACAGTTGTTGCTACGGTTGGTGTACCGCAAGCATCGCTTAAAGTAAGGGTGTAAACAGTAGTTGCCGCGGGTGTAACGGTAATATTTTGAGAAACCAAATTACCCGGATTCCAGCTATAAGTAAACGTGCTATCTCCTCCACTACCCGTTGCATTTAAGTTAGATGAAAAACCGGGGCATTTTTCTGTACCCGGACTAACTGCTAAAAACGATAATGGATTTCTTACAAAAACAGTTACCATATTATTTGCCACACATTTTTTCATATCGGTTACTTGTAACGTGTACATAGTTGTTGTTGTTGGGTTTACGGTAGCTGTGTTTGTAGCTGAACCCGCAATAGAATATGTATATGGTTGCAATGTATTACCACCAACTGCCAATGCCGTTAAGGTAGCTGTGTTGCTTATGCATATTAATTTTGGCGTACTTGTTACGGTTAATACCGGTGGTTGATTTATGGTAACAGATGTTGTTGCCGTACAACCGTGCGCATCGGTAGTAAGTAAACTATAGGTGCCTTGCGGAAGTAAGGTATCAATAGCTGTTGTGTTTCCGTTGCTCCATAAATACGTATAAGGCAATGTTCCGCCAACAAAAATAGCGGTTGCACTACCATTACTCTTTCCAAAGCAAGAATCGTTTTTAAAAGTAATAACCGAATCTTTTAGTAATGTAGGTTGTGTTATATTTATCGAAACAGTATCTGTGCAGAGATGCGCATCGGTTACTGTTAAGGTATAAATTCCTTGTGTAAGGGCGGTATCTTTTATAGAAGTTTCTCCATTACTCCATAAATAAGTATATGGTGTTGTGCCGCCGATAGCTCCGCCTGTGGCACTTCCATTATTCAATCCGAAGCAAGAAACGTTAATA